>CAMLCX010000534.1 GCA_946478635.1 uncultured Pseudomonadota bacterium | reverse complement strand
CGGGAAACGGAGTATGGTGACTCGATTTGGCAGCCGATGTTAAATTCCGCATTAGAGTCAGGGACTTAGTCGACCCGCGGCAGGCGGGTAATTTTTTGCGCGTGAGGGAAAAGCGTGGATCCAAAACAACTGACGATTGAGCAAGTCCAGGAAATCCTACTCAAAGAGAAATACGTGTGCGACCGGTCCCTGGCGACTGTCGTTTACCTTTCGCTCGTGATGGGTAAACCGCTGCTTCTTGAAGGGGAGGCGGGCGTTGGCAAAACCGAGATCGCCAAGGTGCTCGCGAAAGTGCTCGATGCCAAGCTCATCCGGCTGCAGTGTTATGAAGGACTCGATGCGAACACGGCTTTGTACGAATGGAACTATCCGAAGCAAATGCTGCGCATCAAGCTGGAAGAAGTCGAGCACGGCGACAAGGCCAAGGTCGAGACGGAAATCTTCAGCCAGGATTATCTGATCAAGCGGCCATTGCTCGAAGCCATTCAATCCGATGGCGCCAATCCGCCGGTGCTGCTGATCGACGAGATCGATCGTGCCGACATGGAGTTCGAAGCCTTTCTGCTCGAAGTATTGTCCGATTTTCAGATCACGATTCCGGAGCTTGGCACCGTCGCTGCGCGGCACCGGCCCTATGTTTTTCTCACCTCGAACCGCACGCGCGAGATCCACGACGCGCTCAAGCGCCGCTGTCTCTATCATTGGATCGAGTACCCCAGTTTCGAGAAGGAATACGAGATCATCACGACCAAGTTTCCCGAAGTCGAAGCCAAGATGGCGCAGCAGATCTGCGCTTTCATGCAGAAGGTTCGCGAGATGAATTTTTACAAGCGCCCGGGCGTTGCCGAAACTCTGGACTGGGCCTCCGCGTTGATCGCGCTCAACCGGCGAAACCTCGACGACAAATCCGTGGTGGAAACCATGGGCTGTGTCTTCAAGTATCGTGAGGACCTGCACCATCTGCGCGAGCAGATGGAAAGCCGGCAGCTCAATCTCGATGCTCTCCTGAGAGCCTCACCGGAATTGGTGAGCTAGCGATTATGGACGTCACCCCGGAAACAGTCGCCGGCGCGGTCAGCCGCGTGGCGTCAGCGCGCGGCAAGGGGACGTTGCCGAACGTGATGGCGTTTGCGCGCGCGCTGAAGCAACTCGGAATCAAGGTGGGCCTCAGCCAGGTGCTCGATGCCTCGCGCTCGGTGGAGTTCGTCGACATCGGCGCGCGAGCGGATTTTCGCGCTTTGCTACGGGCGAATTTGATCTCGCAAAAAGAAGACTTTCCGGTCTTTGACATGGCCTTCGATTGTTTTTGGCGCGAACAAACCTACGAGCGCATGCCGATGGAGACCATGGAGATTCAAGGCACGCCGACCGAATCCGATGCGCCCGAGGGCGGCGATGAAGAAGGCGGTTTGGAAGAAGCGGCCTCCGAAGCGTTGGCGAATGAGAACCTGCAATTGGAGAATCTCGATGAGTTTTCGGTGCCGACCTACAGCCCGCAGGAGCTGATGAACCGCAAAGACTTCAGCGAGATGGGCGTCGAGGAAAGCCGCGCCATCGCGCGCGCGATCATGCTCATCGCCACCAAGATCGCCACCCAGATCAGCCGGCGCAAGAAAGTCGGACGCAAGGGCAACACCGTCGACCCGCGCTGGACCATGCGCCGGAGCATGAAATACGGCGGTGAGGTGATCGAGCTCGTTCGTCGCAAGAAGCGCATCAAGAAAACCCGCGTGGTTCTGCTCTGCGATGTGAGCGGCTCGATGGATTGTTACAGCCGCTTTCTCATTCAATTCATGTACGGTTTGCAAAACGAGCTCTGGGGCGTGGAGACTTTCGTTTTCAGCACGTCCTTGAGCCGCATCACGCATTTGATCCGCACCAAGGACATCGTCAACGCGCTCGACAAAATTTCCGGCAGCATCCTGGGGTGGTCGGGCGGCACCAATATCGGCCGCTCGCTGCATTCCTTCAACCGCAACTTCGCGCCGAGCATCGTGACGCACCGCACGGTGGTCGTGATCATCAGCGACGGCTGGGATCGCGGCGACGTGAGCCTCCTCGAAAGAGAAATGCAGGATCTCAAGCGGCGCGCCAAAAAGATCATCTGGCTCAACCCGCTTTTGGCCAGCGAAAACTACGAGCCGCTGTGTAAAGGCATGCAAGCGGCGCTGCCCTATTTGGATTTATTTTTATCGGTGCATAACGTCAATAGTTTGGTTTCTCTTGGGCGGACATTGCAGAAGATGGTGGCGTAAAAAGATTGACGAGCGCCATGATCGAAGGGATAAATCAGGACTCACCACGAAGCTCACGAAGAGCCCGAAGTGTAGGGGCGGGTTTGAAACCCGCCCCTACCTCACGCCCTTCGTGTCCTTCGTGCCTTCGTGGTGAATCCTTCTTTTTTTGGTTGCGGCTCTGCCGCGCTGGGAACTTCGTGGTTAAATTGAATAGCACTGAAGCGTAATTTTGGAGGAATTAACATGGCTGGACCTGGAGCTTGTTATACCGATGCGGATTTGGAAGGCAAAAAAAAGGATTCCATTTACCATCAGGTGAAAGAGTTTTTGGGTAAGGGCGAGACACTCGCCGTTGCGACCATCGTTTCGACCAAAGGGTCGACGCCGCGCGAAGTCGGCGCCAAGATGGTGGTGACCGCGTGGGGAGAAATTCTTGGCACCATCGGCGGGGGTTGCGGCGAGGCGGACGTCAAGCGCGAAGCCATCGAGGTGATTCGCACGCGCAAGCCGAGAACGGTTCGCGTGGACCTGCTCGACGATATCTCCTCGGACAGCCCGGCGGTTTGCGGCGGCATCATGAACGTCTTTATCGATCCCTGGTGGCAGGAGCGCGATCAAGAGGCAGCCGGCGGAAAATGAGCTCGCTCTCGGAGGAACTGGTTCGCATTACCGAGCAGGGCGCCGCGGCCGTGCTCGCCACCGTCGTTGAAGTTCAAGGCGACGCGCCCGTCGAGCCCGGCGCGAAGTGCCTCGTGCGGGACGGCGTGGTCATCGGTGAGACTGTTGGCGACGCGCGCGTGGTCGAGGCCATCCTGCGAGAGAGCGCCGCGCACCTGCGCGCCGAGAAGTCCAAGCTGGCGGCGCTTGAAGTTCCACAGGCCGGCGCCAAGTTGGAAGTGTTCTTCGAAGTCATGCCGGCGCCGCCGAAACTGATTGTCGTCGGTGCCGGACATATCGCCGTGCCGTTGGTCCGAATGGCCAAAGTTTTGGACTTCCACGTGGTCGTGATCGACGATCGCTTGCTCTACGCCAATCGCGAGCGTTTTCCGGACGCCGATGAAGTTTTGGTCGGCGACATGGCGCAGATGCTGAAAGAAATGACGATCACGCCGTCCTGTTACATCGTGCTGATCACCCGCGGGCATGCCTACGACGAGCCTTGTTTGCGCGTGGTCCTACCGAGCCAGGCGAAATACATCGGCATGATCGGCAGCCGGCGGCGCATCAAGGCTTGCTTTCAAAGATTTCGCGACGAGGACAAGATTTCCGAAGAGCTCATTGAAAAAGTGTACGCGCCCATCGGTCTCGATATCGGAACAGAGACTCCGGCCGAGATCGCGACGTCGATCCTGGGCGAGGTCATCAAAGTGCGGCGCGGCGGCGGCGCCGCTTCGCTTTCCGGTCATTAGCCGGATTATTCACGCTACAAGGAAAACCGATGACACTGTGTCGATCGAGGCGTAACCCTGGAGGAGCCAAGGC
>CAMLCX010000533.1 GCA_946478635.1 uncultured Pseudomonadota bacterium | reverse complement strand
TCGAGGGAACCGGGGTAGGCGTCCCGGAGATCTTCCAGAAGATGCAGTAAATCGACGCGTGTCTCGCCCATAATAATTTTTGTCCTGGCGCCGCTCGACGCGCCGCGTTGTCTAGGCGATGTTACTTCAGATGCTTGGCAAAAACGCTCGTGGTGCGTTCCCACGCCAGCCTGGCGCACTCGGCATTATAATTCGTCCCGGTCTCGTTGAAGAAAGCATGGCCCGCCTTGTACCAGTAGGATTCGAACGGCACCTTGCCTTCGCGCAACTTAGCCTCCAGCGACTTGGCGCTCTCGGGAGAAAACGCCGCGTCATCTTCGGCAAGGTGAAGCTGCAACGGCTTGCGAATTTTGCGCACGTCGCCTGCTTGGTCGGGTGGAAAACCGTACCATGACGAAAAAGCGTCGCCCTCCGCGACATACATGGCGGAGACGACCGTGAGCGCGCCGCCCATGCAAAAGCCAACCACGCCCACTTTGGCGCCGGTTTTTTTGAGGTGCTGCGCTGCGCCGCGAATGTCCTGCGTCGCCGCATCGCCGAAGTTAAGACTGGTCATCAGGTGATGGGCCTCGGCGGCATCGACCGTGACTTTGCCCTTGTAGAGGTCGGGAACCAGCGCGCGATAACCTAGCGCCGCGAAGCGGTCGGCCACGCCTTTGATCTGATCGTTCAAGCCCCACCATTCCTGGATCACCACGACGCCCGGAGCCTGGTCGTTGCTGGCGGGCCCCGTGATGTAACCGTTACAATCCGCGCCATCGGGCCGTTTAAAAGTGATCATCTGTCCCATAAGTAAGTCTCCTCCGTCAATTTGGCATCAACCTTACTTTCAGATATTTGAATCCCTTATTTCGAGTCAAGCCCAACCGCACCGGTGGCGATTCGGTTTCAATCTGCCGCGAATTCAACATTACACAAAGATTCCTCGCTACCCCGCTCGGAATGACAACAAAAGTAAGCCATTGCCATGCGGCACCGTTAGCTGCTCATGCGGCCCGCGAGCCACTGGCCGGCGATCATGGCTGCGACAAACAAATAGACACCCGCGTTGCCGGATACCATCCCGGCAAGCGCGGGCCCGGGACAAAAACCCGCGAGCCCCCAGCCGACGCCGAAGATGGCTGCGCCAAGCACCAGCGGCCGGTCAATTTTTAACTTTGCCGGTAGATAAAACTGGCTACTCCAGGCGGGCCGGGCACGGCGCAGCACGAGCGGAAATAGCGGCACCGTCACAGCAAGGGCGCCGCCCATGACGAATCCTAGCGTGGGATCCCACCGCCCAGTGACGTCCAGAAAGCCGATCACCCGCGCCGGATTGATCATTTCGGATATCGTGAGACCGAGACCGAACAAGGTCCCGGTTATAAACGCGGTGAGCAATGGGATCATCAGAGCCAATGTTTCGTCAAGTAAACGGCGAATATGCCGAAGAGCGTGAAAACGGCCGTCGCCAACATCGAACGCGGCGATAGGCGCGCAATACCGCACACGCCATGGCCGGAAGTACAACCTGAGCCCAGTCTGGTTCCGAAACCCACCAGAAGTCCGGCGGCAAGAAGCATTGGGACGGAGGCTTCAACCTGCATTCGCAGCGGGCCGTAGAGCAGTCGAAAGAACGCGGCTCCAGTGATCAGCCCGAGAATAAACAGCAGGCGCCAGAGCCGCTCGGAGCGGTCTTGCAACGCGATCAGGCCGTTGAGAATGCCTGAAATACCGGCGATGCGGCCGTTAAGCGCCAAAAGCAAAACGGCGGCAAGGCCGATCAAAACTCCGCCAATCAAACCACCGGCTAGATTCGCTTCAGCCATGAGAGGGCGCGCCACATTTTTCGATCTTCATCGCGATTATTTCTTTCGCTCTTTTGCTTTGGTTTTGGCGTCATCGATGATTGGTTGAATCTTCTTTTTGAGGCCGGGACTGAGCTGAAAGGCTTTTTGGAAATCGGCGTCGGCTTCTTTCTCGTTGTTCTGATAGACACGGATGATGCCGCGGTAGACGTACGCTTCGGCGTTTTTCGGCTGCAAGGATACGACTGCGCTAAAGTCGCGCGCGGCATAGTCGTACTTTTCCGCGCGCAGGTAGGCTAGACCGCGATTGAACGGCGCTTCCGCGTCCTTGGGATTGATGCGCATCGCTTCGCTGTAGTCTTCGATGGCGTCATCGAACTTGCCGAGCCGCATCTTGGCCAGGCCGCGATTGTAAAACGCTTCGGCCGATTTCGCGTTTAAGCGCACTGTTTCATCGAAGTCGCGGATCGCCTCGGGGTATTTTTTTAAATCGGCGTAGGCGATGCCACGATTGTAATAGCCCTCGGCAAGCTTGGCGTCGCGGCCCAATGCCGCGTCATAGTCACGGATTGCCTCTTCCTTCTTGTCCAACGCAAGATAGGCATTGCCGCGGTTGTAATAGTTTTGCGCGTCGTTGGGATCGATCCTGATCGCCTCGGTGAAGTCCTTCGCCGCAGCCTCGTAGCGCTGGGAGTTGAAATTCAAACTGCCGCGATTGGTATAACTGCGGCCGTCCTCAGGATTGAGTTTGATCGCCGCGCTGTAGTCGGCGAGCGCCTCTGGAAGCATTTTTAGCCGGCGATTGGCGTTGCCGCGATTGTAGTACGCCTCGGCATCTTTCGGATTCAAGCGCAGTGCCTGACTGTAATCTTTGACGGCTTGCGCATCGATGCCAAGATCGTAATAGGCGTTGCCGCGGTTAAAATAGGCTTCGGCGAGTTTGGGATAGGCTTTGATGACTTTGTCGTATTCGGCGATCGCTTCGGCGAACTTGCCGGCTTCGTGAAGCTCCAGGGCCGGCTTCAAAGGTTCCTGAACCTCGGCCGCCTGACTTGGCGCACCGGACAAAAACCATGAGCCGATCAGGGCCAGCAGTAAAACAGTCAACTTCATCGCTACTTCGGGCTTGGCCCCGCTTCAACAGCCATCAGTGGGTCGACCTTCGCTTTGAGACTAGGATCCAGCTGCAAAGCGATTTTAAAATCTTTATGCGCGTCTTCGACTTTTCGTTGGCGCAATTTGATCGCGCCGCGGTTGACGTAAATGCGCGCATTCTTCGGTTCCAACTTGATCGCCTCGTCGTAATCTTTCACCGCCTCGTCGTATCGTCCGAGCAGAGAGTTGGCGTTGGCGCGGTTGTTATAGAGCTCGGCGTTTTTTGGATCGAGCCTGATGGCTTCGCTGTAGTCCGTCACGGCCTGCTCGTGGTTGCCGAGACGGCGTTGGGCCATCGCTCTCTGGACAAAGACCTCCGGGTCCTTCGGATTCAATTTTTGCGCTTGATTGAAATCCTGGACGGCTCTTTCAAACTGGCCGAGCCTGTACAACGCCGCGCCCCGGTTGAAGTAAGCGTCGGCAAATTTAGCATTCCGGCGCAGGGCTTCGTCGTAGTCGCGCACCGCGTCCTTGTACTGCTTAAGCCCGTTATGAGCGTTGCCGCGCAAAAAGTAGGCATCGGTCAAATTGGGATTTAACCGCAATGCCTCGTCATAGTCTTTGAGCGCGCGCTCATGCTGTCCGGTTTTGGCAATCGCGCTGCCGCGGCCAACGTAGGCTTCCGCGCCCTTCGGATCCGCTTTGATGGCGCGGTCATAGGCGGCGATCGCTTCCTTATATTTTCCGGCGCGCTGGAATTTGATTGCTTCGTTGAATGCGCTTGGTGCCTCGGCTCCATGCGCGGCGATGACGGGAAACGCAAGCAGCAGTGAGCAGCCGAAAACAATGAGCTTATTCAAT
>CAMLCX010000532.1 GCA_946478635.1 uncultured Pseudomonadota bacterium | reverse complement strand
TTTTGGGATAGGGTGGCAGTCTCGCGGACATTTATTGCAGCGGCGTTGGAGCTAGTTCGCCGGCTGCTGCCGGTTCGTCAGCAGCTCGACCCCGTGTGCTTCACTGTGTAGGAATCGGAACCCCCACGACGCCGCAGCCTAGGTTAGTTTCGGCGATCACGACTTCGACGCGAACCGGCATTGACACGATCCCCCGCGGCGCCGAAAGAATCGTGCATGACAGGTATCTGAAGCCTGAACGGGGAAACCGTGGCGCTTAAATTGTCCCCTTTTCCAACGGCACCACCAACACTGGACAGGGCGCTCCGCGCAGGATCTTATCTGTAACGCTACCGATCAGCATGCGCGACAATCCGGTCCGACCATGCGAAGACATGACGATCAAGTCGACGCCTTCCTTCTCGGCACAGTCGACGATGGCGCCAAAGGGCTGGCCGGCATCGACGAGCTGGCGCATTTTCAACCCAGCGCCCGCATCCGCGACTTTCGCGGTGACAAACTCGGCGAGGCGCTTTTTATGTTGTTCGATCTCGCGCTTGTCGACGCGGTTGCTTTCGTCCAATACATCCACATTGAAGACAATGATCTCCGCGCCCATATCCTTGGCCAATCGGCACGCGTAGCGAACGCCACACGCCGAAATGTCGGAGAAATCCGTCGGTGCCAATATCCTTTTTAACATTCCCATTCAAGCTCCTTTTTCCGGCCGCCGCTAACAGAAGTCCTCGCGGTATTCCATTACCCGAGGGTCGTGATTTAGTCGAGCAATAACCATGCAATCAAAATTTGTAGCCGATCGTGCGCAGCAACTGTTTGCGCCAGGCGATGCCTTTCTCATCTTCGACGCCTTTACTCTTGCCGCCGTCGATGACGCCCATGATGCCCCGCCCTTGATCGGTTTCGGCAACAACGACCTCGACGGGATTGGCCGTAGCGCAGAATATCCGGCAGACTTCGGGCACCATCTTGATCACATTGAGAATACTAACGGGGAAAAAACCGGCGCCGAGAAAGAGAATAAAACTGTGACCCGCCGAAAGAGCTAAAGCGTTGCGCTTCGCCAAATCGATCATCGAGTCGTCCGTGCCGGTCCAGCGTACGAGCATTTCACCGGACGACTCGCAAAAGGCAAGGCCGAATTTAATGCCCGGGACGCTCTGAACCAGCGCTTCGTGTATATCTTCGACGGTTTTGATGAAGTGACTTTGACCCAAGATAAAATTGAGGTCGTCTGGCTTTTCGATTCTAACCGTTGTCAGTTGCATCGCGGCACCCCTCTGCAAGGACCCGGCACGCGGCCCGCCGTTGATCATGACACGTCGAAAACGGCAACGCGCCTTTTACTTCGCTCGGATGAGCAGTACCGGATCTTGTGAGTGCTGAACAACCCTTTCCGCAACGCTGCCCAGCACCCAACGCCCGATCCCCGACCGGCCATGAGTTGACATCGCGACGAGACTATTCGGCGTTTTACGGGTGTGATCGATAATCTCGCTAGCGGGGTCCCCTTGGAGCGCGACGGCGACGACGCGCTCGAACCCCATGGCACTAAGAGCGGCTACTTTGCCATCGAGGTAGGCTTGCGGCTCTCGAGCCAATTCCTCCCGGACCTGCGCCGGATCTTGAGCGATATCTCCGTCCGTTACTACATAGGCATCCAGCGGCAATGTGTAAACGCGCAACAAGTGCATCTCGAGGCTCAATCTCTTCGCGAGCGCGCAAGCGTGCGGCAGGGTTTTTTCCGCCAAACCCGAACCGTCGAGCGGCACAAAGATCTTTTCCATCCTAACATGGGTCAAAGCATCGGCATGGTCGCTGGGGCGAATAAGCAGCAACGGATTCGCCGCGGTTTGAACGACTTTGCTCGTCACGCTGCCGACGAGCCAACGTCGTGCTCCGGACATACCATGGGTCGCCATGGCGATGAGGCAAGAAGAATCGCGTTTAGCGTAATCGACGATGACTCGCCCCGGCGCGCCCACCTCAGCTGTGCTCGTAGCAACGCCGGAGAAATATTCGGCGGCAATTCTTCTTAGATACAGATCGGCAGTCTCTGTCGGCCAAAAAGGCGGGCGCAGCTCCGGATCGGTGACGCGCAACAACTCGACGGGGATGCGGTGCGCATCGGCGAAAAACCGAGCGTAGGGTAAAATCTGCTCCGAAAAATTCGACCCGTCCAAAGGCACGAGAATTTTGCTGTACATGGCTCGTCGCTTTCCGGCGAATATCGATCAAGTCCCGCGCACAATCAAAACCGGATCGTCGGAATGGCGCACAACGGTCTCGGTCACGCTGCCGAGCATCCAACGCTGCACGCCGGAACGCCCATGGGTGCACATGGCGAGCAGAGTGCCGGGAATTTCTCGCGCCATTGCAATAATTTCGTCCGCCGCGAGACCTTCTTTAGCTTCGAACGACAGTTTATTAAGCCCCTTCCATTTCAACTCTTCAGTTTTAATTGCCAGATAAGTCACCGTTTCGGCGCGCAGTCCGGCAACGAATGCGTCTATCTGCCCGGTATTATAAAAACCGTCGCCGGTCCCGGCCGCGGCCAGTGGTCCGCCATAGACGCCGAGCAGCGTGACTTCCAAGTCAAGGTATTTTGCCAGCGCGTCAACGTGGGGCAAGATACGCTCCGACAACTCGGACCCATCGAGTGGAACGACGAGTCGCTTCAATGTCGCCCGATCCCAGCTGGGACTCTTCTCCTTTTTCGCTCGCACCACCAACGTTGGGTTGGACGCGCCACGGATAACTTTTTCCGCCACGCTGCCGAGCAAAAAGCGGTCGAGACCGGAACGACCATGGGTCGCCATGGCAATCAACGTTTGATTATCTACCGCAGCCGCTTCAATAATCGCCGCGGCTGCATCTCCCCGCTGCACTGTGCATTGCACCTGGCCGACGGGGAAATTTTTCGCGACGCCTGCCAAATAAACGCCAAATCGCCGGGTCGCGTCGTCGACCAGCGTGTGCACCATCGAGGTTTGATCCGCGGTAACGTGGCGCACCATTTCGGCGATGTCCACGATTCCCAGCAACTCCACGGGAACTTGCAGACTGCCGGCAAAACTACGCGCCAACGGCAGGACGTTTTCCGCCGTTTTGGAACCGTCCAATGGGACAAGAACTTTCGAGTACATAACGACATCCTTCAACTGACATCGATCGAAGCGGGCCGGCTAATGAGTACCGGATCGCCCGAATGGCGCACTACCGTTTCCGCGACGCTCCCCAACACCCAGCGTTTTACCCCCGATCGCCCGTGCGAAGACATCGCGATCAGGTTATCCGCGGTCTTGCGGCCCAACGCAATAATCTCATCCCCGGCGAAACCTTCCACGTTCACACACGTCACCTTGGTAACCCCAAGCCTTTTGAGATCGGCGGCCTTCCTGTCAAGGTAATCGCGCGTTTCATTGCGCACGCTGGCAAGCAGTTCGTCGTAGTTTCCAGCGTAAAAACCCTCGTCGCCGGCGTAGATGTTGTAGGGAATATGATAGGCGCGGAACAACTCGACCTCGAGATCGAGCTTCTTAGCGACATCGACAACCATTGGCAGCACGCCCTCGGCCAGCTTGGAACCGTCCAGCGGTACGATGATCGACTTGAGCGCGGCTTTACCCTCAGACGTCGCATCTTCATTAGCGCGAATCAATAACAACGGATTGACCGAGCCGCGCAGAACTTTTTCGGCAACGCTGCCCAACAAAAACCGATTCAAACCGGACCGGCCGTGAGTCGCCATGG
>CAMLCX010000531.1 GCA_946478635.1 uncultured Pseudomonadota bacterium | reverse complement strand
CTTTCAGCCACCCCTCATCGGTATAGCTCGTCGATGTAACCCGACTTGTCCAGTTCCTGAAGAAAGCTGATATCGACGAACTCGCGCGGATCGGCAGATTTCGCGGCGGGTATGCGGTCGCTCACGTCCTTGAAGATCGTCTTGAAGCTCTCCAGGTTGGGGTAGGGTTTGGCTTTCACGACTTCGCGCAGCGTTTGATAGGCGTCTTCGAGTTGTTTCTCGTCCTTGGTTTTGCGGTACTTCACGAAAGCGCGTTTGGTCACGTCGGGGTTGGTGCGCACGATGTGAATGGCCTCGACATAGCTTTTCACCATGCGCCGAACGATGTCGCGGTTCTTGGCGATGAAGCGCTGGGTCGCCACAAGCCCGGTGCCTTGATAGTAGATATTCAGCTCCGCCATGTTGAGGATAATCCTCATGCCGGCCTGCACGGCGGTGAGATGATCCGGCGGCGAGAAGCTCGAAGCGTCCACGGAGTTGCCGATCATGGCGATGATGCGCGCCGGGGTATCGCCGATCTGCAGGAAGGTCACGTCCTTTTCCGTCAAGCCGAAGCGCGGCAGCATGTTGAGCACGCGCATGTGCGACGCGGCGCCGAAGCGCGAGATCGCGATGCGCTTGCCCCTGAGGTCCTCCGCCGTTTTGATGTTCGGCCGCACAACGAGCCGGTCGTCGAGCAACTCTTGAACGCTCACGAGCATCACGGGATCGCCGCCCTGCAAGCGAATTGGCGACATCAACGCGCCGGTCATCTGGCCGAACTGTATTTCCCCCGACATTAACGACGGCGCCGAGATATTCCCCGGCATATAGATGATTTCCAGATCAAGATTGTTTTTCTTGAACAGGCCCGCGGTATCGCCGAGCCAGAGCAGTCCGTGCTGCGGGCCGGGAGAGGTGTAGCCGATGCGAATTCTGTCCGCCGCAAAGAGGGATGAATGAAGCGACAAGAGAGTCGCGAGAGCGAACAATAGTCTTTGCCGAATCCTGTTCGAGAAAAACATTCCGGACCTCCTTCGCCGCAACGGCCGGCGTAAAGCTTCCGAAAAGGAAGTTATGGCGACGGGCACGCTCCGTCAAGGAAATTTTTCGTTTGGAGCGGATGGGCGCTTGACCGAGGCGGACGGCGGGGCGAATTAGCGCGCCACTGCAGCGCGTTGAGCTCAGTGCGGCTCGTCGCCGACGTAAGACTGCCAACGCATTCCGCTTGGCGAGCAGGTGTGATATGGAAATTTCTCTATGGAAAATAAACTTACGGCGAGATTTGGCGAACTGCTGAGACGGCGGCAACTGCTCGTGATGTCTGGCGGGTTCAGCCCGTTGCACGCCCGCATGTCGGAGGTGCTGGGCTATGAGGCCTTTTTTATGTCGGGGTCTCAGGTTTGCGCTTATGTTTACGGCTATCCCGATGTCGGGCTTATCGGTTTAAGCGAGATGGCCGAAGCGGTGCGCCGGCTCACCACGGCGTGCAACATTCCGATTTTCGCCGACGCCGACACCGGCTATGGCAACGCGGTGAATGTCTACCACACGGCGCAAGCCTACATTCGCGCCGGCGCCGCCGGACTGCATATCGAAGATCAGGAGGCGCCGAAGAAATCGGGAACGCTTGCCGGCCGCCGGCTGATCTCGCGCGAGGAAGCTGTCGGCAAGTTCAAGGCCGCGGTGGCCGCCAAAAAAGAGCTCGACGCTGATTTCGTCGTGTGCGCGCGCTGCGACTCGATCGGCTCGGAAGGCGGCGACTTTCAGGACGCCGTCGAGCGCTCCATCGCTTACGTCGAAGAGGCGGGCGTGGACGCGATCTGGGTGAACACGCTGACCAAGCGCGAGGAGATCGAAGAAGCGTGCCGGCGCATTCCCGCGCCGGTGATCGCGCCGTACTACGGCCCACGGCCGTCGCCGACGTTCGATGAATTCGAAAAGCTCGGCGCCGCGGCGGTGCTCTATCCAAGCCTCACCACCGCCAATGGCCTGCAGGCGACCTGGGAGCTACTGCACGAATTCAAGCAACGCGGTCCCGCGGTGCTCGAGGAGTGGAACAAAAAGGCCCATGCGAGCCAATGGGGCATGGTGCCGCGCACGCAGGATCCGATTCTACCCGCGAAAAAGATCCAGCAACTCGAAGACGAGTTCATTCCGAAAGATCTGCAACGCGACTACAAGGGAACGTTCGGGCACGATCGGCACTAGCTCGTAAGGCGTGAGGGGTAAGTCAGACGTAGGATGGGTGGCGCGGGAGCGATACCCATCAACTCCAAGGTGGGTATCGACGCTGCGCGCCTCCACCCACCCTACAATCTGACTCTGAATTACTGACCTCTGACGGATGCGTTCGCTGCGGCGCTGATGGCGTAAAGGAGATTGCGTATTTCTCTGCGATGCAGCCCCGAAAACTGGAGGAGCGTAATTTCACCGGACGCCAAATGGCGGTTGGGCGATCGCTCTTTGATCTGCTGCCACGCCATCTGCATGGTATTGCGCATAAATTGTTGATCGGTGCTCTCATCGAAGACAAAGACGACGCGCTGGAGCGGCACCACATTGAAAAGCTCGTTGATCTCGAAAACGCAGCCGGCGTTATTCTGGGAAAAACTGCGCAAGTCCATCAGCACCGCGTCGCTTTCGTCGGCGAGCCGGGAGAGTGTTATTTTCCACGTGTCGTCGTGGCAGAAAAACTCGGTCACGCGGCAGCGACCGTCGCTGTCCGGTTTCAGATCCATCTGCTCGATGCGCAGATCGAGGGTATGCCCGGAGTCGATGAAGCGGCGCGCCATCTTGCCGCCCACAAAATCGAGAAACTCATGGGGCTCGACGGTCGTGGTGGCGAGATCCGGGCCGGCGATCATCTGAATGCTGCCGGCGGTGCGCCAGTATTTGCCCACCACTTGATAGAGCTGCTCGCTGCGCCGGCCGAGGGCAAATACGCGTAGCAGCAGGAGCCGGGGCGCCGGGGAATGTCTTCGCGCGCGTACAAGTGAAAAACCGAGCGCCCCGATGATTTTGAAAACCGCGAAGGCGGCCATCCCGCTCAACATCCAGCGCGCGCCTTCGAAGACCAGCCCCATTGAATTCACGACGCCGAAGGTAAGCCACATGGCATCGATCGTAACCGACTGATCGCTCAACTTTTTTCGTTCGTACATCTGGCGCAGGGAATCCAAAACCACCCAACCGGCGAGGGCGAAAACGACAAAGCCGATGAGGTGCAGCGCCCACACAGTGCTTCTCGCGCCGATCCCGATGGATAACGAAAAACCGCTCACGGCTCGCAGCAGCTTGAAATTTTGACTGGTAATCGTAGCCACCAGCGTCGCTCCCATGGCGCCAATGATCATAAAGACCAGCACCAGTGGGCCGACCGCGCGGATGGGGCGGTTCAAGAAAAACAGCAGGAGCAGGGAAGGAATCAAGTTCGCGTCGAACCAAAGGTACGCAAGCTGCGTGACGGTCAGATCGGGGCTGCGAGCGAGGAGCGGAATGCTGAGCGCGATTCCGCCGAGAAGATAAACCGCAAACCCGGTCCATTGGCCGCGGCGCGTGACAACCGCCACAAGGTTGATCGTGAGAAGCACCGGCCATGCGTTGGCCCAGGTCAGATACAGAAAGCGCAACGGCAGCAGCGCCATCTTCGAGGACAAAAGGAACGCCGCCGTCATGGTGGCGGCAAAGCCAGTGCCGGCAACGGCGTAGATCGCTGCGGCTACCCACGGCCTACGGCTAATTCGGCGGTAAAGGAGATTTCTCTTGAGTGCT
>CAMLCX010000530.1 GCA_946478635.1 uncultured Pseudomonadota bacterium | reverse complement strand
GCGGGCAAGACTCCAGACCGTCGCACTTTGGTGAACCGGCCACAGAATGAATTTATTTGGGTCAGGATCTACAAAGATAAGGCGGCGCTCGAAGCGAAGACCAAAGAGCTGCAAGCCGTGGTCGCGGCCGCCGGAGTCGAACTCGGCGGCGACGTTGGGAAGGTGGAAGTGCGCGAGGCCGAATCGGCCTTTGCGTCGAAGCGTATTTGCCGCCGCTGGCAGCGGGGCGAGGCGGTCAAGGCGAGCCGTGAAATACCGTGAGATGATTCAGAGATTAGATTTGATTCATCTATGCAGGCCTGGCCCCTAACTCCCCCTGTCGATCTTTGTGTTGATTACTGCTTGTACAGCTTATCCACAAAACCCGACTTTTGGATCTCGTCGAGCAAAGTCAGGTTCCAGTGGTCTTTCTCGCTCAGTTGTTTGGCGCGCGGATCGTCGATGGCGATCTGGTCGAGAATCGACCGCACCGATTCCGGATTCGGCCGCAGGTCCTTTTGAATGCGCGGCATGGTATCGTCGTACAGATAGGCGAGCGCTTCGTTGTCCGGGTTCCTGAAGTATTTGAAAAACACTTTCAGGCTTTCCTGCTTGTGCGTGACCATGTAGCGGATCCCTTCCATGTAGGCGCGCAGAAAAGTCAGCAAGGCTTTGCGGTTTTGCTGCACCAACGACGCGGTCGTATTGATGCCGCCGCCCAGGGTCGGCACGTCGATCTTGTGCAGGATTCGCAAACCGTCGCGGCTGCCCACGAGATCCAGCGGCGGCGTGAACACCGCGCCGTGCACCAGTCCGCTCTTGATCGCTTGCAGCCGCCCGGTGGGCGTCTCGCCGATCGGCAGAAATTTCACGTCGGTCGCGGGATTGAGCCCGTTGTCGCTGAGAATCTTCACCAGGCGCGCGTAGCTAGCGTCCCTTCCCCGCCCGGTGCCGAGCACCTTGCCCTTCAAGTCCTGGATCGAACGAATGCCGGGTTGCGTTACCAGCGAGTAGCCCAACGAATTCATCGTCACGCCGATGCGCACTAGATTGGCCCCTTGCAGATTCGCGATCGTCACGCCCGTGTCGGAGCCGAGGATCATATCGACGCTGCCGCTGATCAATGCCGGTAGCATGCGCGCCCCGCCGCTCAAGAGAATCAATTCGACGTCCAACCCGCTCTTCTTCCAAAATCCCATCTCATGCGTCACCCACGACGGCGTCGACCCCGGCCCGAGGGTGGGATAAGCCACGCGGAGCTTCTCCGCGCCGCTCGACGGGGCCGCAGCGGACAGTATGAAACAGAAGGCGCCAAGTATCAGAGTAATCGCTGCTGTCATCCTCACCTCCCGCGCCGGACCATGAACCCAACCCCCTCGGTCAACCTATCTCGCGCGATCATAAAACCGCCGCATCGAAGGTGTCAAGAAAACTAATTGCAGCAAAAACGAAAAACTTCCGTCAACGAAATCGAATCATCATGAAGAAACGATTGCCGGCATCGCCGAGCGCGCACGGGCAAGACTTCTGTGAGTGAAAATTTGTCTCTGCCTAGTAGAGACATTCAGGACGCTGACGGTTTTGGTGTGGTCCGGCGCAAACTTACCTTCGACTAACTGTCAACAAAAGACTCGACTCGTTTATTCGCGCAGGCTTCACTTCGAGGCCGTTTATTGGCATCATCGCGCAAATGGAAACGCCGCCCGAAGGAGCGCGCATCGAAAGGGTCTCGTCGCGAGCCTGGTATGGCGCATCCATCTCTGAATTCCTGAAGACCCACCCCGATACTATTGTCGGACGATTGGCGACAAACAGCGATTTCTCTCTGCTTACGACGCAGAGGGATGCTTGGTTGGCACAGATTGAATTTCTGCAAGAGCGCGTCGTCGGTCTGACGGGCGCGTTGTTTTTGGAGTTTAACATTCCACGTATGGGCCGACGGATTGATACAGTACTGCTGATCGGCCCCGTTGTGTTTGTGATCGAGTTCAAAGTGGGCGAGAGCGCGTTTGAGCGCGCGGCGATGGATCAAGTGTGGGACTACGCTTTGGACCTGAAGAATTTTCACGAAGCCAGCCATTCTGTTTCGATTGTTCCAATTCTCATCGCCACCGAAGCTACGAAATCGCCGCAGTTTAATTTACACCCCGACGAGGACGACGTATATCGCCCGATGCCGGTGCACCCCACCTGTTTTCGTGAAGCGATCGACGTAGCACTGCGAACCGTTACAGGCGAAGTACTCAATGACCAACAATGGTCCAGCGCTCCGTATCATCCCACACCCACGATCATTGAAGCCGCTCGCGCTCTTTATGCTCAGCATTCAGTCGAAGCTATCGCCCGTTACGACGCGGGGGCGCAGAACCTACGCGTCACTTCATCTCGCATTGAAGATCTCGTAGACGAAGCTAGAGCGCAAAGACGCAAACTTATTTGCTTCGTCACGGGCGTGCCCGGAGCCGGCAAAACACTGGTCGGGCTCAACGTTGCCACCCGACGCCGAGACGTCGACCAACCGACACACGCTGTCTTTCTTTCAGGGAACGGCCCACTTGTCGCTGTGCTCCGTGAAGCACTGACCCGTGACGAGGTTGCACGTCAAAAGAGTCTTGGTGTTCGAGTGCGAAAGGGGAAAGTTGGCGAAAGCGTTAAAGCCTTCATCCAGAATGTTCATAACTTTCGCGACGAGGCATTAGATCATCCAGGCGCTCCGGCCGAACATGTTGTGATCTTCGATGAGGCACAACGTGCATGGAACTTGCGACAAACCGCGAGCTTCATGCAGCGAAAGAAGAATCGGCCCGGGTTCTCCGACTCCGAGCCGGAGTTTCTAATTTCGTACATGGATCGCCATAAGGAGTGGGCTGTCATTGTTTGCCTTGTCGGTGGCGGACAGGAGATTCACACGGGTGAAGCGGGAATCGATGCCTGGCTTGAAGCCGTGAATTCACGATTTCCGGATTGGCACATGTATATCTCCTCAAAACTCACCGACACGGAATATGCGGCGGGCAAGGTTTTAGAGGCCGTCAGCCAGCGGCAGAATACGCACTTCGACGATTGCCTACATCTCGCCGTGTCGATGAGATCGTTCCGAGCTGAAAACGTTTCGGCCTTCGTTAAGGCGCTGCTCGATTGTGAAAAACAATCGGCACGCGAGGCCTTCGCGCAATTTGCCGATCGTTATCCTATCGCTGTCACCCGAGATTTGAGTCGTGCAAAACAATGGATCCGCGCCCATGCCAGAGGAACGGAGCGGTTTGGTTTAGTGGCCTCATCGAAAGCTCTACGTCTCAAACCGCACGCTATTGATATTCGGGTCGACGTTAATCCAGTGCATTATTTTCTCAACGATAAAGAAGACACTCGGTCGAGCTACTATCTCGAAGACGCCGCCACGGAGTTTCAGGTGCAGGGCTTGGAATTGGACTGGACATGTGTGACTTGGGACGGCGACCTGCGGTTCACCGGTTCCGGATGGAGCTTTCACGACTTTCGCGGTAACCGGTGGACCAATATTAAAAACCTGGATGACCGTCGATACCTTCGTAATACCTATCGAGTCCTACTCACTCGCGCGCGACAAGGGATGGTAATTTTTGTCCCTTCCGGTGATCCGACTGATCCGACGCGGTCGTCTGAGTTTTACGATTCAACTTTCAACTACCTCGCCGAGGTTGGCCTACCAAAACTGTAGCCGCAACCTTCGCATTCAGTTACGCCCGCCCATGATCTGAATTGCGTTCCGCCACTGGTTATTCGTGTTGCTGTAC
>CAMLCX010000529.1 GCA_946478635.1 uncultured Pseudomonadota bacterium | reverse complement strand
AAGTCAGCTCAAGCCGGGTCCAGTTCCAGTTTGGATGCGCATCGACAAGGGAGCGCAGTCGTCAGTGGGCCGTTGAAAGAGATTCGCTTTGATTTTGACAGCTATAACTTGACGGCGGAAGCTCGGACCATCCTGCAGGCTAACGCGGCGTGGTTGAAAGCCAATCCGGCGGCTAATGTGGAGGTTGAGGGGCATTGCGATGAACGCGGAGCCACCGACTATAACCTCGCATTGGGAGCAAAAAGGGCGCGCTCGGCAATGGATTATTTGATTTCGTTGGGGATCGCGCGAGCGCGGATAAAGGCGACAAGTTACGGCGAGGAGCTGCCGGTCTGCAGAGAAGCGACGGAGAGTTGTTATGGAAGTAATCGGCGCGACCGCTTTGTCGACATTCGCGCACGGCCGAGTTCATAAGGCTCGCCTAAGGTATGGCAATTCTCAGTGCCGGGGTGGCTTCAGCGACATTTCGGCTTGACAAGATGACGGTTCGTAAAGTATAGGACTCATGGCGTATAAATCACGAGACTAAAGTCTTATTTGGAGGAAAGAATGAAAAATCTGATTTCGATGGCAGGTGTGGCAGCGGTCACCGCGATGTTCGCCATCTCCGCGTGCTCTACCCAAGAAGAAATGGCTTCGAAGCCTGCGCCCAAGCCGGCCGCGCCTGCTCCTGCGCCGTCAGCGAAAGCAGAACCGGCGCCTGCAAAAGCCAAGGTCGCCAAAGCGAGTGGCGATGTGGGCCTTCTCGACACGGAAAAGAATTATATGATCTTGGTCACAAAAGAAGGCAAGCTCGTGACTCTCGATTTTGATGCGAAGACCAAAGTGACAAAGATTGTTCCTACTCCAGGCAAAATGGCGGACGTTGGGCTCGGCTCCACCGCCAGCGTGCTTTATAGCAAAGAGGGTGCGAAGAATGTTGCCACAAAATTGGAGTACCGACCTGCAAAAGGGGAGTAATTTCTCATTTTCCAGGGAACGTTTCGGACGCTGATTGATTAGGAGGAGAAAAATGAAAACCCAAAGTTCAATGATTTATGTTGGAGGCGCGCTACTGTTGTTCGCATTAATTGCCGCGCCTGCTGTGGCCCAAGAAAAGAAGGCGGAGAAAGCAAAAGCGGAAAAAGTCGCCGGTGACATCGGGTTGTTGGATACTGAAAAAAATTACATGATCGTGGTTACCAAAGAGGGAAAACTTGTGACCGTCGATTACAATGCTAAAACCAAGGTTACCGCGATGGTGCCAGCAAAAGCTAAAGTATCGGACATTGGGCTCGGTTCCGCCGCATCGGTGCAATATACCGAGAAAGGTGGGAAGAACTACCTTACCGCAATTGAGTACGTCGAGAAAAAAGGCGAGTGATTGATCCGCGATTTCTAATGTCCGATCATGGTGCTTTGGCAGTATTAGGGAGATTGCGTCGGCGAGCTCATTTGCTCCGTTAGCGATATAGTGAAGCGTAAATCTGTTCCGTGACCGGGGGAGGACTTGATCACGAGTTCGCCCCCGAGTTCTTCGATTCTTCTTCCCATTCCTGTCAGACCAAACCCGGTATGGTTTCGATCATTCGGACTAAATCCGACGCCGTTGTCGGTAAGCGACCCAGCAAATCTGCCGTTTTGCCGGCTTAGACGAATTTCGACTCTCGAAGCGTGGGAATGGCGGGTTACGTTCGTCAGGCCTTCACGCAATACATAATAGACTTCTCGCTCGGTATCCGGCGGTAGCTCAAGATCGTCCGGGTCGCTTTCGAGGATGACGTCAAGCCCCATCCCGTCATGTAAGAAGCGGGCTTCCTCGCGCAACTTTTCCACCAGTGTGCCGGCAACTAAAGGCGTGCTTTGCCGTCCGGAGAGGAATTGGCGAATTTGTTTCATGGAATCGCGGGTGAGATCTTCGAGTGATCGCAGTTCATCCGCCAATTCTTTCTGAGAATTCGACAGGTGTTTGCCGCATCCCTCCAGGCGCAAAATCATGGTCGCAAGAGTCTGTAGGATACCATCGTGCAACTCGAAATTGATTCTGCGCCGCTCTTGCAATGCAGCCACCTCACCGGCGGTTTTTGACAGCGCCATAAGCCGCTGATTTTGCTTTCGCTCGAATTCACTGATGTAACCGAAGATGCAGGCGAGGAGGATCAGATATAAACTGCGCACGAGCAGTACGTCGATACCCAGAGGGGACTCGATCGCCTCCGCGGCCAAGGTCAATCGGACGGCACCGTAGAGAGCAACCCCCACGAATGCGACGGGAAGACTGCCTTTCAGTCCCCAGCGAATGCTCGCGGTAATGACGGGAAACGAGTAGTAAAAGAAAAACGGCGTTCGCGTTCCGCCCGTCGAAAAAACAATCACCGCGATCCAAACCACGTCGAGGGCGGTGGTGACGAGCCCGATGGGTGAAGTCGTGAGCTTGTTGCGCCAAGCAAGGTAAAGAATGACGAGGCTATAGAAAAGAAACGTAATGAGAGAATAAAAAGATAATGCAGGAAATCGGGCGGCTCTCTCCGGATTGAGTTGGATGACAAGGACAGCGACCAGTGCGAATGCCACGCGCAGCCAGGCAACTGCTCGCTCCCTTTGTAGGCGCCACCCTTCTTCGGGAGTAATTTTCCCTGCTGGAACCATGATCGGGAGTCCTCAATGCTGGTGTCTAGCAAACAATCGAAATGTTCGAACCGATTAGCTGGGCTGGCCCATCAATAATAAAGCCGCTTTGAAACGATTATTCACCTTGAGTTTATCAAAAATGTTGGTGAGGTGAGTCTTTACCGTTTTTTCGCTGATGAAAATCTTCTTACCGATCTCCTCGTTGGTGAGACCTTCGGCTACGAGCCGCAGGATTTCCATCTCCCTTTTGGTCAAAGCCTTGATGCTATCGTCAACCTGCGGTGCTGGTTCGCGAGATCCAGCTTGATTCTGCACGATCTCTTGAAACGTCTCCCACAAAGGGACTTCCCTGTCGATCCAAAATCCCCCGCCATATACCGCCTTGATTGCCTGCAATAGCGTTGCGGAGGGTACGCCCTTGGGTACATAGCCTTTTGCGCCGCCCTTCGCTGCATTCAAAACATTCTCCTCTTCTGAAAATGCCGTGAGGACCACAACCCGAGTTGCCGGGCTTCGTGCGCTGACCTCAAGAAGATTCTGAACGAGGTCCCCCTTCGGCATTTTTAGATCCAATAAAAGTACGTCGGGTCTTGTGCGCTCGACGATCTTGGGTACCTCATCGCTGTTTCCGGCCTCACCGACGACGAGAATATCTTTCTCCATGGAAAGGATCTTTCGCAGCCCGTCTCGAAAGAGCGCGTGATCATCGGCGATTACGACTTTAATCGGTAGCATATGCACCTCACGACCGATGTTTGCGACATTGACCTTGAAAATACAACAATTTTTTCACCATGCAAATCGCGAAAATTGCTCAAAATTGGGTTCTAAGACCTAAGTCCTATTAAAAGAGGAATCCTCGAACATAGCTCAAGAAAAATGCTACCTAAAGCGTATTGAGATGGTGGAAGGGGCACGATAAAGATCATCACTAATTCGTCGAAAATCTATCATTGTACGGAGGTAAAAATGAAGAGTCTTTTCCCGATAACCGGCGTCGCTGCGGTATCGATCATGTTCGCCCTCTCAGCGTGTTCAACTCAAGAAGAAATGGCGCCGAAACCTAAACCAGCGCCGGCGCCAGCACCGGCGGCCAAGGCCGAAGCAAAAGCTCCGGTAGAAAAGGCTCCGGAAAAGGCGAAAGC
>CAMLCX010000528.1 GCA_946478635.1 uncultured Pseudomonadota bacterium | reverse complement strand
CTTGCCCGCATAAAGGTCAAATATTGTTTCCAGCGCCGCCTGATCGCCGTTCTTGAGGCGCTCGATGATCCGAGCCTCCCACGGCTCCGGCATTTGACGCCGAGGCAACGCCCCCGGAGGCAACTTTTGATTCGCTCTTGCCCTACTGGTCATCCCGCGGGATCTTGAGGTCGGCAAACTTGCGGCAGGAATTCGCATGGTTGGCATAACGTTTTCTTGCTTGAGCCGAGTGAAAATTCAGACACGGAACTCCAAAGTTAGATTCGCGAAACCACCCACAAGGAGCCGGCGATCGCCGTAAGATCCTCGACAAGGGCGATGTAAATGTCTCGCACACCCAGCGTTTTCACCAGCCCCGTACGCGCCCGGTAGCCAGCGTAGCAACCGACAACGCCGCCAGCGGTGCCGAACAGAGCGCCAAGAAGAATTCCTCGCACTCCGCTCGCCGCGATACATGCACCCGTCAACCCGCCCATCACGATGCGCGCGATCAGGCCCGGCGGCGCCGTGCGGCTCGGTGTCTGCGGCAGTTTGTCGGCCACCAACTCGACAACCGCGAGCACGGTAAAAATCGCGACGCCCGCAAGTGAGCCGATGAGAGCGAGCGGGCGCTCGGGTTTCAGCCAGCCGAGATATACGGCCCACGCCGTCGCCGCCGGAGGGGTCAGCGCGCGCAACCCGCCAAAGAATCCAATGAGAAATGCCAAAAAGAGCATCATTATTGATTTCCTTCGTCCTACCGTCGCGCCCGCGCCCCGCTGATCACGCGCGCTGTCCGAAATGGGTTCTCAGCCGGAACAGTTCAGTCCTTGTTCAGCGCGCGGGCGAGCAGCGCTGTGTCGGTGAAAGCGCGCAATCGTTGGAGATACCCCTCACGGACTGTCCAGACGTGGGCAAAGGGTACATCGACAGGCACGCCAGCTTTTCGAGTTTTTCCTTCGATGCGACCGAGCGCGACGACTTCGTCGCCCGCGGCAATGAACTCTTCGGCAACGAAGTGAACGTCGAGAGTTCTATAGAAGCTGGTGAGAAAGCGCTCGAGCACATCCTGGAGGCCCTCGAAATGGCCGCATCCGACGGGCATCCCCTCTGGTATATCGTATACGACGTGCGGCGCTTGGAGACCGCGCAGCGACTCTCGATGCCCTGGCACGGTAGCTTCGTAGAACGCGCGCACGCGCTTTTCGTTATCTTCGGTCATACTTTTCTCCTCCATTTCGCTTATCATCGTTTTCAAACTTTCCTCGATTCAATATTCAACCAATGCTTCGTCCGGATAGCAGTACAACCAACGTTCCCCTCGCTCCGCCGATGCGATCACGGGATGCTTGCTCAACCGCGCATGCTCGGTTGCATGGCGGTTCGGCGAGTCATCGCAGCAGTGCGTCGCGCCGCACTCCTGGCAGGTGCGCAGATGCACCCAATCCGCGCCGGTTTTCACGCATTCGTCGCACTGACGGCGCTTTGCGTGTTTGACCTTATCGATGGCGTTGATATGCGAGCAGGTTTTGTCCGGCATCGTTATTGACCTCTCATTCGGAAAGCACCTGATGGACGAAGGAGATCGCGATCGAGCCTTCGCCCACCGCCGATGCGACCCGCTTGATATTGCCGCCCCGGACATCGCCCACCGCGAACACTCCGGGCAGACTGGTTTCGAGAAGATAGGGAGCCCTGGCGAGCGGCCAGTGCGCCGCGGCCAGATCGTCCTGTGTCAAATCCGGCCCCGTCTTGATGAAACCCTTGGCGTCGAGCGCGACGCAGCCAACGAGCCACTGGGTGCTGGGGACGGCGCCGGCCATGACGAAGACGTGACGGATCTCGTGAGTTTCGATCTCGTCGCTCCGATTGTCGCGCCAGCGCACGCGCTCCAGATGACCATTCCCCTCGCAGCTCGAAATTTCCGTGCCGGTTCTCAGGACGATCGCCGGATTCTCTTCGATGCGGCGAATCAGATAGCGCGACATGCTCTCCGCCAGGCCGCTCGCGCGCACGAGAATGTGCACGCGCCTGGCGGTCTGCGCCAAAAACACCGCGGCTTGGCCGGCCGAGTTGCCGCCGCCAACGACAACGACTTCTTCGCCTCGGCACAGCTGCGCTTCCATGAACGTCGCGCCATAATAAACCCCCGCGCCTTCGAAGCGCGCCAGGTTTTCGACGGCCGGCGTCCGATAGCTAGCGCCGCTGGCGATAATCACGGTGCGCGCCGGCACGCGCATCTGGTCGTCCATTTCGATGGCGTAGGGCTTGCGGTCGCAGGCCAAGTGTTTGGCGCCTTTGGCGATCATCACCTGGGCGCCGAACTTCTGCGCCTGCGTGTAGGCGCGGCCGGCGAGCGCTTGACCCGAGATGCCGGTGGGAAAGCCGAGATAGTTTTCGATCTTCGAGCTGGAACCGGCCTGCCCGCCCGGCGAGTTGGTCTCCAGCACCAGGACGTTCAACCCTTCCGACGCGGCGTACACCGCCGCGGCGAGTCCGGCCGGTCCGGCGCCGACGATGACCACGTCGCGCATCTGGGCCTGATCGATGGCTTCGTTGAAGCCGAGGCATGCCGCGATCTGCTGATTGCTCGGACTGCGCAACACCACTTCGCCGCGGCAAATCAGCACCGGCACATCGGCCGCGCTGACGTGGAAGCGGTCGAGCAGCTCCTGCACATCGGCGTCCCGGTCGAGATCGATGTAGGAATACGGATGGCCGTTGCGCGTGAGGAACTCTTTGACGCGGAGCGTGGCGGCGCAATAATTCGAACCGAGCAGCACGACATTTCCCAGGCCGTGGGCGATCAATTCCACCCGGCGCAAGATCAAAGCGCGCATGATCAGCTCACTGAGCTCGCTGTCGGTCTGCACCAGCGCCATGAAGCGTTGGTGATCGAGCTCGATCACCTCGCTCGGCTCGCTGGCGCGCGCCCGCACCAGCGCGGGACGGCCCGAAAGCATGTTGACTTCGCCGGTGAACTGCCCCGGTCCGTGGACGGCGACAAGCGTCTCGACGTCGCCGGACGGCCGGACGACCTCCACCCGGCCCGCCGTGACGACGAAAAACGGCACCGCCAGCGCTCCCGCGTCGACGAGCACTTCTCCGGATCGGATCGAACGCGGCTTGCCGTGGGCGGCGACCCGCGCGATCTGAGCGGGCGTCAGCGTCGGAAACATCCGCTCGACACCGGAGGTAAACGTCAGCGGCGTGGGCAGAGCTGTATCCGTCATGGGCGCTGCACCATTCTCGATGCGATCATGTTTTTCAATTTAGTGCCCCATCGTAAGAACCGCGCGAAAGCGCGCCTTGCCGCTCATCATGTGTTCGTAGGCTTCGGCGGCGCGCTCCAGCGGAAAGATTTCATTCATGGGACGCACGCCGGTGAGCTTGCTGAAGGCGAGCGTATCTTGTGAATCGATGGAGTTGCCGGATGGCCAGCCCAGGATCGAACGTCTTCCCAGCAGTAGCGGGACCCCAGGCACTTGCAGTGGCTCAGCCGCGGCACCCAGAATAACTAATTTTCCGTTGACGCCGAGACCGCCCAACACCGCGCTCATCGCAGCGCCGCTCGTCACCGTCGCGAGGATGACCTTGGCGCCGCCCAACTTCAGCAGTTCCACGGTGGGGTCTTGCGCTTTACTATCGATATAAGAGGAAGCACCGAGCTTGCGCGCCAGCGGTTCCTTGTCCATGCCGCGCGCGATGGCAACTGTTCTAAAACCCATCTTGGCGGCGAACTGAACACCCAGGTGGCCGAGGCCGCCGATGCCGAGTACG
>CAMLCX010000527.1 GCA_946478635.1 uncultured Pseudomonadota bacterium | reverse complement strand
GCGTTGCCGCAGACCATTTTGTGTTTCTCTTCGTCGGGCACACCGGAAAAGTTCTTGTCAATAATCTTCAATGACTCTGGCCAATCGGACTCCTGATGGGGAAAGTCTGAGCCCCACATCAACCGGTCGATGTTAATCTTATGGCGCAATTCGACGCCGACGCGATCGAATTGAAAGCCCCAGAGAAAGTGTGCCCGAATGTATTCGCTCGGCGGCCGCTTGAGCGGCTTCAGGCCAAGCAGACGCTCCGCCCAGCGGTGGTGGCGGTCGTAACGCACGTCGGCGGCTTGCAGAAAAAATGGAATCCAGCCGATCTGATTCTCGGCGAAAAAAATATTCAGCGTTGGAAAACGGTCGAAGAGCCCGGACAGGACCCATTGAGCGGCGGCGACGGCGCCGTTGCCGCGCACCGGACCGAAACGGCTTACCTGATCGACCAGATCGTGGGTAAGCTTCTGCATGATTTCGTCGGGCTCCTGCGGATACTTGAACAGCGGCGCTTTGCGTTCGCCGGTGCGGTCGAGATCGACATGCACGCTGACCGGCATGTGCAGTTCCTGGGCGTGCGCCCAGAAGTCATCATCTTCATCCGATGGATGAGCTTTGCCGGCCGGAAAGCCTTGAAGGAGAACGGTTTTGAAACCCGCGAGAGCGCAATATTCAAGTTCTGCTATAACATCGTTGAGGGCGCATCCGAGGGGCAGAATGCCGACCCCGATCAAGCGATCCGGTGCGATGGCGCAATATTCTTCGATGAGCCAGCTGTTATAAGCGCGCACGATCGCTTTGTATGCGCCGTTGTCGTCGATGCGGCGCCAGAACTTCGGCCCGCCCTGCTGCGAAGGGAAGAGCACTTCGGCGTCGATACCGTCCTGATCCTGTTCGCGCACGCGTTGTTCCGCGCTGCCGGTGCCGGGCGTGCCTTCGTACCTGCCGTTGAACGGCACGTACTGGTCGCGCCCTTTGCCACCGTAAAGATCCGCCGCGGCGGCGGGGCGGGAAATCTTATCACCGATCATCCACAAGTCGCTGCCGTCCGCCTGGCGCACGAGGCGCGGCGCCAGATCGCGATGCTCCGCGGGCACCCGCGCAAGCCAATGCTTCGAGTCGATTTCAAGATGCGAGTCGGCGGAAATGTAACGGTAGTGTCGTGGCACGGAAGTTCCTTATTATCATGTTGCGCCGGCGCGTCACCAGAGTCTCTGGGTTGCGGTGTGGCCCACTATCACTCCAGTACTCCAATACTCCATCACTCCAACCCGCAGTTCATCGATACAGTGCATCGATGTATCCCGAGCGATCCAGTTCTTCGAGTAGACTTGTGTCGATGAAATCTTTGGGGTTGGCATTCCTGGCCGCGGGAATTCGATCACTGGCGTCTTTGATAATCGTGTTGAAGCCGGCGATCGATGGATAGGGCTTGGGCTTAACGATTTCGCGGAGGGTTTGATAAGCATCCTCGAGCTGCTTTTCATCTTTGCTTTGGCGATATTTCGCAAGCGCTCGTTTTGCCAGGACGGGATTGGTTCTGAGCGCGTGAATGGCTTCGACGAATGTCTTCACAAAACGTCTCGCGAGATCGCGATTTCGCGAGAGCAAACGCTGGGTCGTGACCAGACCGGTTCCCTGATAGGGAACATTCAAGTCGCGCAGGTTGAGCAAAATCTTCATGCCGCGCCGAGTCGCTTCGAAGTGATCCGGAGGCGAGAGCAGGGTCGCGTCAATGGAACCGCCGTGCAGCGCGATCAGGCGCTCGGGGGTATCGCCGACCTGGAGAAACGTGACATCCCGCTCGCCCATGCCGTACCTTGGCAGGACGTTCAGCAAGCGGAGGTGCGACGCCGATCCGAAGCGGAAAACGCCCACGCGTTTGCCCTTGAGATCCCCCACGGAATTGATATTGGGCCGGACGACGAGGCGGTCGTTAAGAACATCCTGAACGCCGGCGAGCATCACGGGATCGGCTCCTTGGAGCCTGGCAGAAAACATCAGGGACCCTGTCATCTGTCCGAACTGAACCTCACCCGCAATCAATGTCTCGATCGCGGCCCGCGTGTAAATGATTTCTGCATTAATGCCGTTTTTGGCAAAAAGGCCGCCCACGTCCGCAATCCACAGCACTCCCTGGGTAGGAGCCACGGCGGAAAAGGCCACGCGGACACTATCCGCGGCGAGACCATTTGTCTGGGGGAGGCCTAGCAGGAACATGCCCCCTAGAAAATACCGAAGCTTCATCAGGCCAGGCGATTTTGTGGCTTTCATCAGCGATTCCAAGTGGGCGCTCGTTCCAGAAGCTGACTATCGCAGCTCTCCTCCCCAAAGCTCCTTAAGAAAACCGGACTTCGAACAGTTCCGCCGTTTTCTTGCGCACGTTGGTGCCGCTCTTCCGAGTCGAAGAGGCTGCGCATAATCAAGCCGCCTGCATGGCGCGCTGAACGCTATTCTTCCCGCCGCGCGGCGGCGAAAGAAAATGCGCTGTAGCCTTCCTGAATGAGTTGAATGGTTTCGTCGTTGCGCGGATCGTGGTTGACGCCAATCGGATCGGCGCCGCTCTGGACCGCGACAATCTGCTCGCTCAAAAGTTTTCTGAACATGATGATGCCGCGGTCGGATTCACCGAGATGCTCGCGGTCGCGATTGGCCAACGCGCCCTGGCTCTCCCACGCCATGTGGTCCTGGCTCGCGAAATGGTCAAGATGAAAGTCGCCGTCGGCATTCTTGGTCGTGACAAATTCGATGGGCGGATCTTCGGGCTGTTCGGGAACGCGCCCATCTTTGGATGGACTGAAGCGAAACTGAAAAACCTGCGTATTTAAATCGTCGATGGGTGTGCGGAAATGCATCGCATAGCCGGTGCGCACGGGAACAAATAGAATGTTGGGAAAAATCAGCGGATGGGGCGCTTCGGCTTTTTCGCCCTCGCCGGCGAATATGCGCTGTTTTTGAATCCCGGCCCAGGTCGGATTAATCACCAGCTCAAAATCGATCTTGCTGAGCTGTTGGTAGTGAAACGGAACGTAATCCTTGTTGCCCTTGAGCTTCAGGGTGTGGGAGTGAAGGTAGTAGGTGTGGGTCGGATCGACGGAGTTTTCCATCGCCTGGAGCCAGTTGCAGCGCAGCACCTCGCAAACATCGATTTGCTTGACGCCATCCTTGCGGACGAGCAGGTCCCATTTCGGCAGAATCGGTTTTCTTTCCCGCGGTCCCATGTAGGCGAACAGCAGGCCCGCGAGTTTTTCCACGGGATAGGCCGGATGCTGGATCTTGTCCCTAAATCCGCTCTCCGGATTCTCGAAGGGTTGTTCGAGGCACTTGCCGCAGGCATCGTATTTCCAGCCGTGATAGGGGCAGCGGATGCCATCGTCTTCGACAAAGCCGTAGTAGAGGGATGCGCCGCGGTGCGAGCAGTGTTCGCCGACAAGACCGTACGCGCCGCTTCGGTCGCGGTACAGCAGCAAGTCTTCGCCCAGGACGCGCACTCTCTTCTTGGGCTTTGCGTCCGTGAGTTCGACCGCCGCCGCAATCGGGTGCCAGTAGCGACGCAGGAGTTCGCCGGTCGGGGTTCCGGGTCCAACGGCGGTGAGCATTTGGTTCTCTTCTTTACTGAGCATGGCTAACGATCCGGGTAAAAGATTAGCGAACGATTTCAGTGCGACGATATGCGAAGCAGCGGCGCGCTGTCAAATTGCTAAGCCGGATTAGTCGCGGTAAAGCGGCGATCGAGGTGCAACCCTTCCGGAACGAAGGCAAAGCAGGCGTGCCTTGAAGAT
>CAMLCX010000526.1 GCA_946478635.1 uncultured Pseudomonadota bacterium | reverse complement strand
AGCGCTTGACGACTTGTTTGACGATCTCGCTCCAACGCATGGGTGTTCTCATTCAATTAATTTCTACCCCATTCCCAGTCTCGCCGGTCCGGTCGTGCGTAACGCCGGTCACGATAAGCATCTCCATCCCAGCGCCGATCGTTCCTTTCATATCGGCCACCGTCCCTGTAATACCCGTCATTATCACCGTCGTGATTCCACCCATGACACCCGCTCGAAGCCAGCATGATGCCGGCCGCTAAAATTCCACTTATGATCGGTTTGAATGCATACATAAAACCTTCCTTGGAAGAATAAGCCCTGATCATTTCACCTGCTGCTGACTTAATAATTGGCTCGTGAAAAACTCTCGAGCTCGAATCGGTCCTTGCTCGTGAATCGCCCTTCGACTCTGACGTAGTCACCGGCCCGGAGTGCGCGAAAGCGATCCAGGTCCGACCGCCGGGCATTGTTTGGCAAAGAGACCAAAACACTCGGTCTGGACTGATCGCTCAATTCGAAAGAGCTGCGCTGAAAGTCTACGTGTTCCACTCGGCCATCGACTGTTTGCACTGCCGCTGCCGGTTGAGGGGCAGCACCGCGGTCCAGATTCTGATCCCGGTTGCTTTCCTGGACGCGGATCAAATCTGCATAGAGATTGCCACGAGAGTCCTTCATCAGCTGCATGGAGACCTGATCGCCACGCTCCAATTGGGCGATCGGGTATTCTCGGCCGCGATAAAGCACACGGGCGTCAGCGCTATAGTCAACCACCCGGTTGCGATTGTCGTCCGGCCGCAGATGAATCTGCCGGGACGAAGTATCGACTCGGACAATCTCGGCGAAGATTTCCTCCGGATCCAATTGGAGCGTCGGTCGGCCCACCAGGGCGATGTTGTCGCTGCAAGCCGTGAGTGCTGCCAGCCCCATGGCCAGAGTCAAGCCCAATGCCGCGCGATTGAACAATCTCATATATGTCTCCTAATAGATGATCGAACCTTTCTCGATCTGCGACTTGCGGTTCAAATATTCTGTGCGCGATATTCTCTCGCTTTTGTAATCATTCTCGATCTGTTCCATCTTGCTATGGGCATTAACTTCGTAAGCTGCACTTGTGCCCACGGCTCCCAACGCCGCACCACCCAGGAACGCGCAACCGCTTTGACTGACACCGATCAAAAGCACCAACACCAGCATTAACTTATTCATCGCAACCTCCTTGGGTTGAACTGAGTAGGAGGGTTAAGTCAGGCTTACCGGAAGAATTTCTAGTAACCTCAGGAGCGAAACCCCGCGCCTTTAACGTCTTTAACGATACGCCGCCGATTTACAGATTGCTGTCCAATAAGGAACATTAATAAAGAAATCTTGTGAGACTTTCGTCCCACTGACCGAGGACTACATTTTCCTCTTCACCGCGTCTGCCGCATCCTGGGTCTTTTCGCCCACTCGCTCAACGTCTTCCCCGAAACCGTGAACCGTATTGCAAGCCGCGGTCGTGCCTAACAGAACCAACATCAGTATTGCCAATATGATTGGGCGCATTTTGTATCTCCTATTCTAGATTTAGTTTTCTAACACCACTATGTTGAGCACTATCCGTGCCGTCCTTGTTTGTGCTGGCATATCAAGGTTGTCGGAGAGGAAACGATGAAACGGCCCGTTAAACGCGTCGAAACTTTCGACCAAAGGGTCGAACGAGATCAGGTTAAGGGAGAGAACCGGCCCACGGCTCGCGCCAAGACGCCAAGAACGCAAAAAAATCATATGCTCTTTCGCTCCGAACTTGGGCGTGCTTTGCGTCTTTGCGCGATAAAATGTTTTGACGCAATTCTTAATTGGACACTGTGCAGATTGTTGCGGGGTAGTTTATTCAGGCGACAATCTCGGGGGAAGCGTCACTTCGCGCGGATGGACAAGAAGGGACCATTGTAACGGACTGATCTTCCAACTGAACGCCGATTTGGCTCATTTGAATTACCTGCTCGCGCGTCTCAAGCATGGCAATGCCAACTTTGTCAGCCCCGGCGTGCAGGATACTGTTATTATATTCACTTCCCATACCCCATCGACCGACCGCGATTTTGAGATTGGGAAACCGTGCCCGCAGCCGCTTGCAGAGATACCGCGTCTGCGCCAGCCCGCCGGGCGATACGGTCGCGATAAAAATCAGCGCCGGATTTTTTTGACCAATCTGGGCAACAACTTCGGACGCGAGCATCGCGTCGGACATAACTTCGACTTCATATCTGCTGGAATCAAGCAGCTGGCGGAACATGTGGAGAGCGAGTTCATCGGCTTCGTCGCGCGCGGGACACCCCAAGATGCGCACTTTAGGAAGCAAGGCAGTGGAGTCATCAGCAGCCATCTTAACGTTTTCCGATTTCGATGCCTCCGACGAACTCTCGGGTTTCAAATCATTAAGATCCTCAACGATCTCCCGCGTGGCTTGGAAAACAAATTGTTCGCCATCTTCCGTCAGCCGGCCAAGCTCTCGATCTCGCCGGGCATAGTTCAGCGCCGGAATCAGCACCGCATCGAAGATTTGCTCCTGTGGATGGGTCTTGAGGTGCTCTTCGATGATTTCCGCCGCTTCGGCCTGATCCATGGCTAACAATCTTTGATAGTAACTGATGTTCGATTCGAGCGCCGGCTGATCACTCAGCAGCACGCCGATAAAATCCATTTGGGGTACATTTCTACCAAATACGACGACACAGACCGTGAGTGGAGTGGCGAGAACCAGTCCAATGGGACCCCAAAGCCACGTCCAGAACGCGATGGCGACCAGGAGTCCGATCCCGGAGACGCCCGCACTCTCGCCGTAGAGCAGAGGCTCCAGGACCATATTATTGAGCAGCTCTAACCCAAAAAAGAGGCCGACAACGACGATCGGCCACAGCCAACCTTGGAAAACCGCCAGGCTGAGGGCGCTGGGCATGACCGCCGCAGCAAAGGGTCCGACGTAAGGAATGAACCGCAATATGGCGGCAAGAAAACCCCAGAGGATGGCATAGGGCAGACCGATCAAATAGAGCGCGCAGCCCACCGCCAGCCCAAAGGACGAATTGATGATCGTTTGCATGAGCAAGTAGCGGCTTATGCGCTGCCCCGCTTCTTCCAGCGCGCTTGTCGTAAACGTCAATCGGCCATAACCCACGAGACGGATCAAACGGTTGCGCAAGTCTTCGCGCTGAATGAGCATAAAGATCACCAGCACAATCACCAGGCCGGCGCTGGCGAACCGCTCCACCATCGGCCCGACGTCCAATGGAACAGGCCAAAACGCGAACGATTCCACGGACTGCACGATCACTGGACGGCGCTGATCCTTGGCCTTTGCCGGTTCGTTGTCTTTCTGAATTTCGCTCTTCACTTCCTCAACCGTATTTTGGACTTTCTCCAGGGCGCCGCCCTTACCCGCGCCGCGCACGTCGGCTATTTTTTGCCTGATGTTACCGGTGTATTTGGGCAACTCGTTGGCAAGGCTGCCAAATTGCAAAGTGACGATCCAGCCGATTCCTCCCAAGAGGGAAAATGTAAGAACTGCGACAAGGATGACTGAAAGGAGTCGACCTAGGCCGATCCGCTCTGCGGCGCTGGCGACCGGACTTAAAAGGAAGGTCAGCAAAATCGCTAGGGCGACCGGAATCAGCACCGCTTGCGCCCAATAGAGAGAGGCAATGATCAGAACGAAAGTCGCGACGGCGACCAGAGATGGTAGTGTACCCGCGCTGCGACCGCTGCCGCGCCGGAGATGGCTTCGCTCCTGTAAGTTTTTCATGGTGCTTTCT
>CAMLCX010000525.1 GCA_946478635.1 uncultured Pseudomonadota bacterium | reverse complement strand
ACTGCGACCCTTCTCATGGTGGCCTTCACTATGGCGTTATTGGCGAGTTTGTTTATGAGGCAAAGGGTCGTTCGGCCTCTCGAGACGCTTCAACGCGGCGTGGAACGGATCGGCAAAGGAGACTTGAATCATCAGCTTGACATGAAGACCGGCGATGAGATCGAGATTCTCGCTGACGAGTTTAATGAGATGGCCACGCATCTTAGGGAGGCTTATACAGAACTGGAGCGCAAGGTAGTCGAGCGTACCCAGGCGCTGACGATTGCTAATCAGAAACTCGCAGCAGTCAGCGAGCTCAAGTCTCAGTTTCTCGCCAACGTCAATCATGAACTGCGCACTCCTGTGAGCGCGATTATCGGTTATGGCGGGCTAATGCTGTCAGATGCCGAAGGCCGGATCTCCCCATTGCAGCAGGAGAATCTCAAAGATCTCCTCAATAACGCCGAGCGGCTGCTCAGTCTTATTGATAGCCTTCTGGATATCGTCAGCATCGAGGCCGGTAAATTGGAAGTGCAGGTCGAGCCCGTCGATCTGGAGAAAATAATCGGCGGCGCTGTCTTAGCAGTCGGATCTACAGTGAGCGGAAATCATGTCCAAGTCATACGCCAGGTTGCTCCGGACTTGCCTATCCTTAACACCGACCGGGACAAAATAGCGCAAATCATGCTTAATCTCTTGGACAACGCGGCGAAGTTCACCGAGCGCGGCGAAATTCGTGTCAGCGCGGCCCGCCACAACGGATCGCTGAAGTTGGTCGTTTCGGATACCGGAATTGGAATTCCCGAGCAAGACTTGAACCGGATTTTCGAAGAGTTTCACCGGGGCCGCCCGGCGAACGGCAAGAAGTATCAGGGCACGGGTCTGGGTCTCGCCATCGTTAAGAGGCTCGTTGATTTACTAGGCGGGAGCATCGAGGTCTCCAGTGAAGTGAACGTCGGCTCGACCTTTACGGTGACACTGCCACTGGATCATAACTCGAAGACGGCGGCTTAAAAAATAAAGACAGAACGCCATGAGCGAAAATATTTTGATCGTTGACGACGAGCTTTCGAACCGGAGAATTTTAGAACAAGTCCTGTCCCGCGCCGGCTATAGCGTAGAAACCGCGGATGGCGGTTCTCGCGCGCTTAACCAACTCGACGCTTTCCGGCCCGATCTGATTATTCTTGACTACATGATGCCTGATTTGGCGGGCATGGAGGTGTTGCGAGAACTGCGCAGGCGAGAAGACGATACTCCGGTCATCATGATTACGGCTTATGGCACCATCGAGCGCGCTGTCGAGGCGATACAAGAAGGCGCGTATGACTTCATTACAAGGCCTTTCAAACCTGATCATATCACTCACGTCGTGAGAAAAGCGCTGGAACGACAGAAGCTCAAGCGTGGTGTCGAAGTTCTCTCACAGGAGGTGAGGGAGCGCTATCGTTTGATTGTCGGCGAAAGCGCCAAGATGAAGCAGGCCGTCGATTTGGCCCGAAGAACAGCCGCCAGTAGTGCGACGGTTTTACTTCTTGGTGAAAGCGGGACGGGAAAAGAAGTCTTCGCCCGATCGATCCACAACTGGAGCGAGAGAGCGGACCGACCGTTCATCGCGATCAACTCCGTCGGGCTTTCCAGAGAACTCCTGGAAAGCGAGCTATTCGGCTACGAACCGGGAGCATTCACCGGCGCTGTGCGGCGTAAGAAGGGCAAGGTCGAAGTGGCGCAGGGCGGGACTATTTTTTTTGACGAGATCGGCGATCTCTCGCAGGAGCTCCAGGCAAAGCTTTTAAGATTTTTACAGGAGCGCGAATTCGAAAGAGTCGGTGGGACCACGCCTATCTCCGTCGATGTGAGGGTGATTGCAGCTACGAATCGTGGTTTAGGTGCGGCTGTCAGGAGTCGCGATTTTCGGGAGGATCTTTATCATCGACTTAATGTCGTTGCGATAACCCTACCGCCACTTAGGGAACGCAAGGAAGACATTCCGAGTCTGGCAGATTTCTTTCTGCGAAAGTTTTCCACTGCGACCCGGCGCAGTGTCACTAAGATCAGCGAGGAGGCAATGGCAGAAATGATGGCGTATGAATGGCCGGGCAACGTCCGTGAATTGGCCAATTCCATCGAGCACGCCGTGGTGCTCGGCTCGGGAGCCATAATCGAGGCAACGGATCTGCCGTCGCGCTTCGGAAGTGAAGCGCTTCTGCCAGCATCAGAAGGTTTATCATACAGAGATGTGGTTAACGCAGCGCGCAAGGAAGTTGTAGTCAAAGCCTTACGAAAGACGCACGGTAATCGCGCCGCTGCGGCGCGCTTGTTAGGGCTGGAGAACAGATATTTCCTGCGGCTGATGAAATCCCTCGCAATCGAATAGTGAAGGTTCATGAGCCCCCGATTAGATCTTAGCCGTATTTCTCCACTGGCACTTCAGTTGCTGAATAGGTGAACCGCAATGACCCACAACGGACCCCAATCAGAACAAGCAGTTGATCTTCACAGTGTCCATACCTCCAATCTGCCAGAACTGTTCGAGCAACTTCAGATCAGCTTGATCGTTTCTACATATCAGGCTGGCAAAGCCATCGTCGTTCGCAACGACAACGGCACGCTCAACACTCATTTCCGAACATTCGCAAAGCCTATGGGCATCGTCGCGGACCAAGACAGACTAACGATCGGTGGCGCCAACACCGTCTGGGAATACCGCAATATGCCGGCCGTGGCGAAGAAACTGGAACCGCCAGGCAAGCATGACGCCTGCTATCTGCCGCGCCGCATTCATGTCACTGGCGATATCGATATCCACGAGCTCGCGCGAGATATCGACGACGAGCTTTGGGTGGTCAACACGCGCTTCTGTTGTCTTTGCACGCTCGACGCCGACCACAGTTTTTATCCGCGCTGGCGCCCGCCATTCGTCAGCGCTTTAGCCCCGGAAGATCGGTGCCACTTAAATGGCATTGCGATGGTAGATGGCCGCCCTAAGTATGTCACTGCCTTGGGAGAAACCGACACACTGGCGGGGTGGCGCGCCAACAAAGCCAGGGGCGGCGTGCTGATCGACGTGGACAGCAATAAAGTCCTGCTCCGCGGATTGTCCATGCCGCACTCACCGCGCTGGTACCGAAGTAAGCTCTGGCTGCTCGAATCCGGTGAAGGAAGCTTGGCGCAAGTCGACCTCGAGAGCCGGACTTGGCGTACGGTTGCGCAGTTGCCCGGTTTCACACGGGGTATCGATTTCTTCGGACCCCTAGCTTTCATCGGTTTATCTCAGGTGCGCGAGAGCGCCGTGTTCAGCGGCATTCCGTTGGTCGAGCGTGTGCACGAGCGCACCTGCGGTGTATGGGTCGTCAATATCGAAACCGGTCAGACCGTCGGATTCCTGCGCTTTGAGTCCGGCGTACAAGAAATCTTCGCCGTTCAAATCCTGCGCGGCATGCGCTTTCCCGAGTTGTTGGAATGGAATGATGAACGCCTTGGCAGTTCCTACGTCCTGCCGGACGAAGCGCTGGCAGACGTGGTTTACGAAACGAGTCGGAAGTAAATTGGATCGACCTTTTCGCTAATAGCGCAACCGTGAAGGGACGCTGGTGGTCAGATCAATAAGTATCCACCGGCGTGGCCGATCGTAAAAAATCCTGCTGCATCGGTGCGGACCCGTTACTTTGCTACAACTTTGCCAGAACTATATGACACTATGTGTTCGAATCGGTAAAATCGACCGCCTGAGAGCGCCGTTAAACGCTTGGATAGATACCAATAGCGACCAATGGTGACACATAGTCTCGCTACGGCAAGAGGACTG
>CAMLCX010000524.1 GCA_946478635.1 uncultured Pseudomonadota bacterium | reverse complement strand
CGAAAAAGAAAGGTGGCCTGGAAGCATTTCTAAAAGAACGGGATGCGCCGTTTCAACCCGAGCCGTTTGGACCGAGAGCGAAGAGATAGTTGGAGTACTGGAGTGTTGGAGTAATGGAGTACTGGGATCCGGAACCCAACACTCCACCACTCCAATACTCCATCACTCCATTCTTGGGTTCACTTCTTCGTGATCGCCCGCGTTAGCTGCAGCCACTTGTCTTCAGCGTTTTCGTAGTCGGCGCTGGTCATGCCGCGCTCGGGATATTCTCTTCTGAATGGGTATTCTTTCCACGCAACACCGTAGCGGAATTGCTCCATTAACTTTTGGCCCTCCGATCCGATAATGAAATCCGTGAACAGCAGCGCCGCATGCGGATGCGGCGCGTTGGCGATCACCGCCGACCCGCCGGCGTTGGTCGGCACCACATCCAGCCCGACCCAATCCACCGGCGCCCTCTTCTCTTTCTTGACGGTAACTTGATTCTGAAACACGACGAATGATCCGGCCACTTCGCCGGCCGCGATCAGATCGAGGAATCCCGCGCTCGATGCTTTGAACATTCTGATTTCCTGCGCTTTCAGCCGCTTGACGAACTCTTCACCTTTGACCTTGATCATGCTACCGATTACGCGGCTGGTCGAGCTTTCGGTCGTCACCGCGAGCTTGCCTTTGAGCTCCGGCCTTAGCAAATCCTGGAAACTCTTCGGCACTTCCGCCGGCGCGATCAATCGCGTGTTGTAGCCGAATCCCAAATACGCTTCGCGATCGGTAACCCAGTAAATGCGCGGACCGTCTGCCTTGGTCTTCGCCTCGTCCGGATAGCGTGCCAGCTCGGGGGAAGTGTAGGCTTTGAGCAAATTGCGCTCGCGCAGCAACATCAGCAGACCCGGCGTGCTTTCCAAAGCGTCGGCCACATACCTGCCTGCTTGAGCTTCATTCATCAAGCGTGGACCGAGATCCGTGCTGCCGCCCCGGTAAACTTCGACGGCAATATCGGGGTATTTTCTTTTGAACGCGTCGACCATCTCACGATAGACGCCGGAGAGAGACGTGTACCAAACGATCTTGCCTTCCGCTTTGGCGCCATCGAGGAGAATCTGATGCCGATCGGCGCCGGTGTAGAACGCCAACTCGTCGAGGGTTTTCGGTTTTCTGGTTTGTCCCCAGCTAACCGAGCTCATCGTTGCAATAATCAGCAAGGCAAAACTCAAAACTTTCATTCGCTTCTCCTCTGATCGTGCATCTCGGCTTCTTGCCGCAATTATCACGTTTCGAAGAAGCCGAGCAAGGAGCGAGCAAAAAAGACTTGGCAACGTTGACAGCTAAGACGGATTCGGATTATGACGGGGCAAGATAAGAATTACGAGAGACAGTAAGCACAAACGACAATCAAAATTGCGGCGGGAGACAACCTATGCTCGGCGGCCATGCGGTAGCTCAATGTTTGCGTAACGAAGGCGTGAAACATATCTTCAGCGTACCCGGCGAAAGCTACATTGCGGTCGTCGATGGGCTGGTGAATTTCCCGGAGATTCAACTTATCACCAATCGCCAGGAAGGCTGCGCCGCTTTTATGGCCGAAGGCTATGCCAAAGCCACGCGCACGCCGGGCGTTTGCATCGTCACCCGCGGCCCGGGCGCGACCAACGCGAGCATTGCCGTTCACAGCGCCAAATACGATTCCGCTCCCCTCGTGCTCTTGGTCGGACAAGTAGGCCGGGCGGCGCGCGGGCGGGAAGCGGGCCAGGAAATCGACTACGGTCAATTCTTCGGCAGCATCGCCAAGTGGGTGATCGAGATCAACGATCCGAAACAGATTCCACGAATCATGGGCCGCGCCTTTCACCTTGCGCGCACCGGCCGGCCGGGCCCGGTGGTGGTCGCACTGCCCCGCGATGTGACCGAGGAAAATGCCGACATCACGATGATCGATCCGATTCCAGCCATCCAACCCAATGCCGACCCGGCGGCCATCGAAACCTTGGTGGGCCGCATTAACGCGGCCCGCAAACCGGTGCTGCTCGCCGGTTCAGGAACTCAGTACAGCCGCGCTTGGCAAGAACTGATCGACTTTGCCGAAAAATTTCAGCTGCCCGTGCTCACCTCTTACAAACGCCAAGACGCGTTTCCCAACAATCATCCTAACTATGCCGGTAATATGTTGACGTCGAACAAGCACGCGCAAAACCTCGCCTATGAAGAAAGCGACCTCTTGATCGTGCTCGGCAGCCGCCTGAACCAACAGACCACCGCTGGTTTCACTCTGCCACGCCCAGGCCGCCCGTTCGTCCATATTGACGCGGATGAAGGCAATATTGGCCAGAACTCGCGGCCGGAGGTAGGCATCGTCGCCGACGCCAAACAGGTTCTGTTGGCGGCGCTGAGACATCCAGCGCCACGCCCCAACGAGAGCCGCGCGGCGTGGATTGCTGAGCAGCATGCGGCGCAAAAGCAGTTCTGCACACCCCAAGCGCGCCCGACACCAAAAGTCTCCATGGAACGGGTGATGAAGGATCTTAAATCCGCCATGCCCGCCGACGCGATCACAACCACCGATGCCGGCAGCTTCGGCCAGTGGCAGCAGCGCTATCTCGAGTTCGATCATGCGGATTCTTACATCTCTCCTACTCTAGGCTGCATGGGACCGGGCGTCCCATCGGCGGTCGCCGCCAAGCTGGCGCATCCCAACCGCACGGTCATCGCTCATATCGGCGATGGCGGTTTCCTGATGACCGGTCAGGAAATGGCGACGGCGAAACAGTTCGGCGCGAACATTATCTCGATCGTCTACAACAACGAAGGCTACAACTCGATCCGCATGCACCAGGAAGCGCAGTACCCGGGCCGCCAGCATGGCGTGGCGCTGGAGAACCCGGACTTCGCCCTCATGGGCGAATCCTACGGCGCCCTCGGATTAAAGGTCATGCGCGACGAGGAATTCTTGCCGGCATTTAAGAGAGCTCTGGCAGCTAATCGCTCGGCGTTGATCGAAGTGCAGACGGATTTCGAATACGTCACGCCAACGGCGAAGCTTGCGGACCTGCGCGGCAAAAAGTTGGCGGGGGATTAGTGCGCGAAATATTTTCCTCTCCCTCTGGCAGAGGGTCAGGGTGAGGGCCGACCGACAGTCGCGCCATAATATTCGCCCTCACCTCAATCCTCTCCCACAGGGAGAGGAGGTAAGTCCGAACGCGAGGCTCTATGCGATTCGCCTTTCGAGTGACAGTTGCAATTTTGCTCTGCCTTTGGAATGGGCAGGCGGCCAAAGCTCAGGACGATCTCATCGCCAAAGCACAAAATGAGCGGGAGCTGGTTGCCTACGGCACCGCGCTCGCTGCTCAGTTCGAAAAATTCGCCGAGCCCTTCAAGCGCCGTTATCCCTTCCTGAAAGTTCAGTATTCCCGCACCACCGGCGAAGCGTTGACGTCGAAGATTCTGCGCGAAGTAGCGGCGCGCCAGCTCAGCGCCGACGTTGTTCTGATTAACAATTACACGCACCGGATCTTCATGAAGAAGAATATTATTACCAGTTATTCGCCGCCCAGCGCGGCAAACTTTCCGGATGGATTTATCGACAAACAAGGGTACTGGATCGGCTTCTATCTGGTGCCCTATGCGATTACCTATAACACCAAGCTGGTTCCCAAAGGCGTGGCGCCCGCCTCCTTCGAGGATCTTCTCCAGTCGAAATGGAAAGGCCGCATCTCCCTGGAACGAGAGGAATATCTCGTCACCCAGGCGCACATGCAATTTTTGGGAAAGCAAAAGGCGATCGAATATTTCAA
>CAMLCX010000523.1 GCA_946478635.1 uncultured Pseudomonadota bacterium | reverse complement strand
TGGCGGCGCGGTCGCGGCCGTACTTTTGATAAACATGCTGGATCACTTCTTCGCGCCGGTCGTGCTCGATATCGAGATCGATGTCCGGCGGCTCGGCGCGCTCTTTCGAGATGAATCGCTCGAACAATAATCCGATATGCGCCGGATCCACCGCGGTGATGCCGAGGCAATAGCAAACCACGGAATTCGCCGCCGAGCCGCGCCCCTGGCAGAGAATATCGTTGTCTCGGCAAAACTCGACGATCTCCCACATGGTGAGAAAATAGCCGGGATAATCGAGCGCCTCGATTATTTCTAGTTCCTTTTCTATTTGCGCAACGATTCCATCGGGAACTTGATTGCTATAACGCCACCGGGCGCCTTTGAAGGTCTGCTCGCGCAGCCACTCGGCCGATGTCATGCCGCCCGGCAATTTTTCCGAGGGGTAGCGATAGCGGATTTCATTGAGCGAGAAGTTGCAGCGTTCGGCGATCTCCAGCGTCCGCTCGACCGCCGCGGGATCGTCGGCGAAAAGCCGCGCGAAGGCGTAGGGCGCCTTCAACCCATATTCCGCGTTGGGTTTTAACTTTTGTCCGCATGAGGCGACGGCAATTCCGTGGCGGATCGCCGTTAGCACATCCTGCAAGCGCCGACGAGCCGGCGTGTGATAAAGCACCTCGTTGGCCGCGACCAACGGAAAGCCGAAGCGCTGAGCCTGCTCGCGCAGAAGCCGTTCTTGAACAATCTCTTCTTCGCGCCGATGGCGCGCGATCATGCCGTAAAGCCGGTCGGCGAAAGCGTCGCGCAGATTACCGGCAACCTCGTCCGAAGTGGTTGCATCATCAACCAACTCTCCATCATCGCGAAGCCGGCTGCTTATTGCGTCATTCCCGCGCATGCGGGAATCCAGGTTCGTATCCCTGTAACCCCACAACGCGATCAGCCCCGGCGCATGCGCGCAAACTTCATCCCACGTGACTGCACTCTCCCCTTTCTCCGAGCGCCGCCGTCCTTTAGTAACCAGCCGGCACAGATTCGCATAACCGGCGCGGTCCTGGGCGAGCAGAACGACCGTCGAGCCATCGTTCACGGTAATTTCCGAGCCGATGATGAGTTTCATGCCGGCTTCGCGCGCCTTCACATGGGCGCGTACGACGCCGTAGACACCGTCGCGGTCCGTCAGCGCGATGGCCGGCAAGCCCAGTCGATACGCTTCCTCGACTAGCTCGTCCGGATGGCTCGCGCCTTCAAGAAAAGAAAAATTGCTCTTGCACCAGAGCGGAACGTAGGAGGACATACTGTCTCAGCAGAAACGGGAAAAGCTCGAAGGCGATCGACAAACATTATTGGAAATCAGCGTCGCGATTGCCAAGCACGTGGGTGTCGGCGACCGTGGATGATGGCGAGTATGACAATTTCGTCTTCGAGTAGCTGGAAAAATACTGCGTATGGAAAGCGTTGTAAAACGGCCCGTCTTATTTCGTTATGAACGCGTGGATACGCCAGTGGCCGTTCGTGGATATTGGAGACCGTAGCGTCGATCGCAGCGGAAAACTTAACGCCAAGACCTTCTTGGCGTGCTTCGTACCAGTCCCGCGCTTCGAGCAGTTCAGCCTGAGCTTGCGGCCGAACGACGACCCGGTAGCTCACTGTTGGTGCTTAAGTTTACGACGCACCTTCTCCCACGGAATGGCGGAACCAGGATCAGCGAGGTGCTCGGCAAGACGCCGATCGATTTCCGCAAGCTGTTCCGCTGTGAGCGAAAGCTCCTTTTCTCGTTGAGAATCATCAAGGCTTTCCCAAAGAGCTATGGCCAGTGCCGCCCGATCCTGGGGGGAGAGTTTCAATAAGGCGTTCAAAGTATCAGGAGCCATGTTGCAATCGTGTCACGGAATTTTATGGTCGGCAAGCCAAGCCGATATGCTTCCTCCAACTCGTCCGGATGGCTCGCGCCTTCTAAAAACGAGAAGTTGCTCTTACAGAGCGAAGATCAACGACCGACAACAGCTCAGGACGGGATCATTGAGCTGCTACTACTGGACTGTACGGTTGGTTAGCGTCTAAAATCGCGGAGCCCTTCGACCCTTCGAGGGGCCTCAGGGCAGGCCCCTCGACAGCCTTTAGTCCCGAGCCTGTCGAGGGGTCAGGGCGAACGGAGAAAGGAAAAACCATTCGTGGTAAAGCTCTCGAACCATGAACCTCGACGGCAACGCGCACAATCCCCGTGACTTGCGATGCGAAATTACTGCGATGCCTCGATTTTGTAGAAGGCGTAGTCATGCACGACACCGTTCAACTCCCTACTTGCCTCGTGGGAAAGCCGAGCGCCGATCTTTTCCGTCGCCTTGCGAGAACGCCAATTGTTCTTGCCGATATGAAACCAGACAACTTTGGCCCAACGAAACGCGTGGTTGAGCATGAGCTGTTTCATTTCCCGGTTAGTTTCGCCACCCCAATGGCTCCTGGCCAAGAATGTGTAGCCGATCGCCACCTCCCGCTCGCTTGGATTCCAGTCGTAGTAGCGCGACGAGCCGATGACCTTGCCTGATTTCTTGTCCGTTACGACCAATGCGCCACCGGAAGCCATTGCTCCGGCGAAGAAACTTTCAAAGACTTTGCGCTGATACCTCAATGGTTCCGGATGTTGCTCCCAAACCAGCGGATCTGAAGCTGCCGCATACAGCAACTCAAAATCGGCAGTCTTCAATGGACGCAGAGAAAGCGTTTCTCCCAGGAGCGTGGGTTGAAGATCGAAGTGCAGTGCTTCGTTCATAGGAGGTTTAGGTGCCCAACGAGCCAAGCTCAGCGACGGCGGCCACGAGGTGCAGCGAAGGCGACAGTAATGCCATGCCGCCGTTCACTGCAGCGCATGTTTACGCCACACATCGTCTCAAAACTTCATGGGCGTTTGAGCCCATCACGAAATGCAATCGCTTCCAGTTCCACCCGGACAGCGTCCATGACGGGAACCACTGGATGTGCTTCGAATATAAAAGCAGGCAACATCGAGCAGAACTTGTGAACCGCCAACGGATCGTCGCAATCCAACATCATATATCCGCCCCAGTCACCCACTCGTATAACGAACAACTCGATTTTGAAATTGGCGGGCGCCTTCCATTGAGTGAAAACCTCCAGGATCCGCTTCTGGGCATTCTCGTATTCCGCCGGCGATCCTTGCGGACGTTCGGACCAGGTGATCATGTATTTCATATGCTATTTTACCTTTCCTGTTCGACGAACTTCGTTTTTTATTTTGTTGCGTGACCGTCATACCACAAATCCGAACTCGCGGAATCATCGTCAGCCAAACCGACGCTGTGAAAACCAAAACCCGTCTCGTGGCCTAACCGGCGGCGCTCAGCCGCGGCGGCCAAGGGCGTCAGCCCCTTGTCGTATTGACACCGCCGTCTAAACAGAACCGAGCCGATGCGCTCGGAGGAAGGAACGTATCTGGCGCACTGCCAGGGGGATCCGCTCCTTGGGCTCCTTCCATGGGAACATGCTCACTTCGGCCTTCGGCGCGAGCATCGCGGCCTCCATGGCGACGACGTACGGATGCGGCGTGGTATCATCCGGCAGGATCAGTACGGGTGTCCGGCAATTGCGCACGAAATCGCGCGTCACGGTCCAGACGAAGTCGGCGTTGGTGCGGTACATCTTGTTCAGAAATTTGTCGACCATCTCCATGGTGATGTCGGGCCGGCGCTTGACCAATTCCGGACCCCAGCCATTCATGTTGTTCTCGTATGAGTGTTTGGGCAGCTCCGGCCGGAATCCGCTCGGCTGCGCCAGCACGGCTGCGACAATCC
>CAMLCX010000522.1 GCA_946478635.1 uncultured Pseudomonadota bacterium | reverse complement strand
TGGTGCCCAGGTTCAATCGTTGGCTGTGCTCCGCCGCGAGCACCAGCGGCAGGAATGGCTCATGCGCGGTTTCAAACGTCCAGACGCCGTCGAAACCGGCCTCGTCGGCGAACCGCGCGAGCACCGGCATTTGACTCAGATCGTGCACCAACAAGCTCGCGTCAAATTTCATCCATGCTCTCCGAAGAGAAAATTTGTCGGGGCGACCCTGTGTGGCCGCCCGGGACTCCTTGACTAAATTCCTTTAGCAACTAGAATCTCACTCCACAATCGAATTTGCACCGCGCCCCAGGGTTTGAAGCGCTTGAACCGCTGGCAACAGACGGCGAGATCAAATCCCCCTGGTCCCCCTTTTTCAAAGGGGGATTTTCCCCGGCGGATTTTCACCCCTCTTTGAAAAAGCATGCCCTGAGTGCAATCAAAGGGAGGGGCGAGGGGAGATTTCCTCAAGACGCGGCGCGAAAATGGTAAAGCGAAGCTCTCGTCCAAGACACTCAACAGGAAAGGTTCAGTTCACATGCGAGTAATCTGTTTTAAATTCGTCGCGATATTTCTATTTCTGATACAACTGCCGCTTGGTGCGGCGCCCGTCTATGCCCAGGATAAACCCGCCGTCGAGAAAGTCCGCATCGCTATCGCTACCAGCTCGCTCGCCTTCCTGGTTCCCTTCGTCGCCAAGGACCGCGGTTTATATCTTAAACACGGCTCGGAAGTCGAGCTTATTCAGATGAGACCCAACATCTCCATCGCCGCGTTGCTCAGCGGGGAGATCGAATATATCGAGCTGATCGGTTCGGCGATCCGCTCCGCAGCGCGCGGCTTGCCGATACGCGCGATTTCAACCGGCATCAAATCGCCATTCTTCAGCATCATCGCCCAGAATAAATACAAAACCATCAAGGACCTCAAGGGGGCCATTATCGGAATAACATCGATCGGCGGCACCAACCACATCAGCACCCGCATCACTTTACGCCAGTTCGGTCTCGATGCCGAAAAAGATGTAAAACTGATCGCCATCGGCGATGAGAAGATCATGTACGACGCATTCAAGGTCGGCCGCGCCGATGCCGTCGTGCTCGCGCCGCCGTTTTCGGTTCAACTGAAACGAGAAGGCTATTCCGTTCTCGCGCAAACCGCGCAATACGTGACGATTCCATTCTCTGGACTTGGCGCGACCCTCGACAGAATCAAAAACAATCGTGCGCAGATAAAGCGAGTGCTCAAGGCCGAGATCGAAGCGCTTAGATTTATTCAGGGCAATGCCGCCGGAACCACCGAAGTGATTCGCAAGCGCTTTAACATGGACGAAAAACTCGCCCGCGAATCCTACGATGTCGTCGTCGACGCGTTTAGCCGCGACGGCCGCGTCCCGCTCGACGGCGTCGACATACTTTTACAGATCGAAAAGGACCAGAAGCTGATTCCCGCAACCGTCACGCCGCAAATGGTCGTGGAGCAATCGCTGGTGGAGGAAGCGCTGAAGGAATTGGGGAAATAGGTCTGCTTTGGCTCACTGGATGGAAAGTAGCCTTCGGTTCGCCGAAACGGCTATTGTCTGCCATGGCATACTTCACCGTGCGCGGCTTGCAGTTGTGTGATTTCAGCGAATTGCGATCGAATTCCCTATTGCTATTGCTTCCTACAAAACCGCGCGCGCCGGCACAGCAACGATCCTCGGCGTTAACGGAACCACCGCATCGCCGCCGTAAAGAAGCACGCCGACTCGAGCCACTTTGGAATATTCGTCGAGAAAGACATCGAGCGTGCGAATATCCCCGATTTGCGCCCTGGAAGTCATCTTGACCTCGATGGGGAGTAGTCCGTTGCGCGACTCGACGACAAAATCGACCTCAGTCCCCGATGCCGTTCTCCAGTAATAAATCTCTGGGCGCGGCGCCTCGGTCTCACGCCAAACCAGTAGTTGCGTGTAGATCAGATTTTCCAGAAGCGCTCCCGCTAGGCGGTGATTACGCAACTCAGCGGCGGTCGAAACGCCTAGAAGAAACGCGGCCAAGCCGCTGTCGATCCAATAAAGCTTGGGCGCTTTAATATGCCGTTTCGAGCTGCTTCGAGTGAACGCCGGCACCCGAACGATCTGGTAGGACGCCTCAAGCAAATTTAAATAGCGATGCACCGTCGCTTGACTCATGGCCGCGTCCCGTGCGAGCTCCGATTGGTTGAGGATCTGCCCCAAGCGTAACGCGCTTAGCCCCATCACTCTGCGGAAGTCGATCAACGCGGAAATCGAAGCGAGGTCCTGCAGATCGCGTTCTAGGTATGTGCGCACATAACCTTCAAACCATCTTGTCCGCTCGTCTTGAGATTCAGCAAGCACCACTGGTGGATAACCTCCTATGATTGCGGTCTCCGCCCAGTCTTCGGTTGTTGCTTGAGCGTTTTTCAATTTTTCCGTGATGTCTTTGACGCTCTTGGCACTCACCAGCATTCGCCAGACCGCGTTACCGGCGGCTGCGCGCTTTTCCCGCCCAGTCATCGGCAGGAGTGTAAGATAGATTGCGCGGCCCGCCAGGGATTCCGACACCCGATGCATCAATAAGAGATTGGCGGAACCGGTCAAGAGAAATCTCCCTTTGTGACGCGCCTTATCAACCGCTCGCTTGATCGCCAGGAGCATTTCCGGCGCGCGTTGGACTTCGTCGAGCGTCATATCACCATCCTGGTCAATCAAGGCATCCGAATAACGTTGAGCCCGTTCCAGTATTTCGAGATCGTCCAATGTCGCATAGGAACGGGAAGCAGCTGAGGGCAAGTTTTGCACCAGCGTGCTCTTGCCTGTCTGACGCGCGCCGGTCAGGACCACAACTGGGAATTGTCGAAGGGCGTCTTCAATGACGGTCGCCATAGCCCGATGGATATAAGGCGGCTGCAAATTATTCACCTAATGAATGATAATCACTCAACACATGAATAGCAACTCAAAGTACCGCCGCGCTAACACCGTCGTGGTGATGACGTTCTTAACTGCGTTGCGCCTCCGCGGTGAATATTTCTTCTCGCAGCGGGGCGACCGCCGGTCGCCCCTACCTTTGCGCCTTAGCGCCGTTGCGGGAGATATCCTAATTGTTTTGTGCCCTTTGCGTTCTTTGCGGCTATATCTTTTTTACTCTCACCCGCTCCTGCAGCCGCTTCTCGCCGGTCTGATAATGCTCGCCTTTGACCGCAAGTTCAGCCTCCGCTTCGTCTTCCTCCGACCATAATCCCAAATTGTAACCGAACCATGGGTCCTGCGGCTTAAGCTTAGGCAACTCCAGCCGTTCCCAGAGCTGCTTGGCGCGCTCCATGTATTCTTTTTTGGGCAGCGATACGGGCGGATAATCCCACTTGCGCGTCGCATCCATGAGCATGGCGGAAGCGCCGGCGATCTCATCCAACGAGTGGCCCGTTTCCTGCCCCGGCGGAAAAACCGATGGGTCCATTTGCGGCGTGCGGTTGCGAATGATCAGAACGTCGCGGTGCGGCTGCATGCGAAAGGCCATGGCCCAGAACAGCGAATCGAGATTGCGCGGGTCGATATCGTCGTCCACCGCGATGACCATCTTGCCGGTGGCGGGGTTGTAACCGACCATGCTGTGCAGCGCCTGCCAAACATGGGCCTGGTTGATTTTTTTCATCTTGATGACGCAGATCTGACGCACGGCGATGCTATGAAAAACCACTTCGATGATGCCGGGAATATTGCACTGATCGCGCAAGAACCGCAGATAATTCCCTTCCGCCGCCACCTGGCGCATGACGCTCGATTCGCTCGGCGGCATCTGGCTGATGATCGTCGCGAAAATCGGATT
>CAMLCX010000521.1 GCA_946478635.1 uncultured Pseudomonadota bacterium | reverse complement strand
CGCAAGAGAAGTTCTCCTAGGTCAGTTGCGGCAGAACCGTTTTCTCCGGCAAGACTTATTTCCCAATCCGGCAGCAGTACACCGGCAGCGCCGCGCTTGCCTGGGTCGTTGCTCACATTTACAAATACCGGACCGCACTCCCCCAAACCGTAGTATTGACTTATTTCGCGACCAAATTTTTCGTAAAATGCTGCAGCGGTTGCGCCGGGCAACGGCGCGCCGGTGCTGATAAACAGTTTAATCGCGGAAAAGTCACTCGCGGAAACCTCGGCCTGGTTAATCATCATTTGATAGAACAGCGGTGTCGCATGAACGTGAGTTATTCTGTGACGCCTGCACAGACGCCGAATCGCTGCGAAGTTGTGCGCTTCCTCAACCACGACCTTCGCGCCTTTGGAAAAATAGGCAATCAGGTGAGGCGAAGCCAATTCCATGGCGACAATATAAAGGATGCAATCCTCCGCGGTCACTTGGTGCATGACGGTGTTGCATTCAGCGCGCCACCAGATCGCGTCTTCAGAGGTCATGATTCCCTTTGCCTGGCCGGTGGTGCCGGAACTCAGGCGGATGCTCGATATGCGCCGCCGCGCCAATTCGTTTTGTCGAGCCTCACCATCGGAGCAGTCCGGAAATTTTACAGTTTCAACAGCGGTCAGGTCCGGCGCTGTGGAACATTTCGAGATCGTCGTAGTGAGGATTTCCGCTGGCTTGAACAAGCCGGCAAATTTCTCGCTATAACACAAAGCGCTGAGCGAGAGCCGCTCGGCTGTGTCAACGATTTCCGCCGGTTGCAAAGCCGGTGAGAGGGAAATAACCGGGTTGCCTCGGCGCAAGAGAGCCAGAAAAGCGATAACGCATTCGATGTCCTTGGTTCCGACGAGACCGATCACACCTTTGCCAGTCAACCCGGCTTCTTCCAGTTGGTCGGCAAAGCCAGAGGCCGCGTTGAAAAGTTCGCGGTAGGATAAAGTCTTTTCCTGGTGGACGATCGCCATTGCGTGCGGCTGCTTGCTCGCGACGGTTTCCAAGGCAGAAAAAGTTTTTGTTGGCTTGGACATGTGTGGCAATCGAATTTAGCGGGTCAAATTTGCCAAACCACTGTTTCCAGTTCGTATAACGAATCAGAAAGCTTATAACAATGCATCGCCCGCCGCTTTCGATAAATTATGTGGCTGGGCGCGATCGCTCTGCACAAGATCTCGTTGCAATCTTGTTACGCAGTTGGTAATAGCGCTGTCGAAGGCTGACGAACCAAGATTTAATTAATATTTGAGAGCCGATCGACAACAATTCGTTAACGGTTTGAGGAAACTCGCAATGATCAGAGTCCAGTCCCGCCAACGAAGCTCCATCTTGGTGCTTTTGAGTTTTTCTTTACTTTACGCGCTTCGCGCCATCAATGTTGGCGCCGCTGAATTGCCCGTCGTGCGCATCGCCCACGGCGCCTTCAGCGAGAAGGTTGCGATCATGTGGGTCGGTGCCGAGCATGGGATCTTTCGCAAACATGGCGTGAACGTTGAAGTGATCAACATCCGCAGCGGACCGCAAACTATGGCCGCCCTCGCTTCCGGCGACATTCAAGTAGCGTACACCATTCCCGGAACCGTGGTCAGCGCTGCGACCGGCGGCTTCGACGCGGTCTTTTTCGCGGGGATCGTCAATAAAGCGGACGGCGATTTTATCGCCGCGCCCAATATTCGCGCCGCGGAAGAGTTGAAAGGCAAGCGCATCGGCGTGCAGAGCATCGGCGGCGGTGTGTGGTCCATGGCCATGCTCGCGCTCGAGCACCTCGGCCTGGAGCCAAACAGAGACAAATTGACGGTGCTGATCATCGGCGATTCGCCGGTGCTGGCACAGTCCTTGGAGTCCGGCGGCATCGAGGCGACGTATCTCAATTACACTCACAGCCGCTCGCTCAAGGACAAAGGCTTCCCGGTACTTCTCGATCTCGGCAAAGCACCAATCCCCTACCAGGGCCTCGCGGCGGCAACCCGGCGCTCCTATTTGCGGCAGCGTCCGCAGGTGATCGACGCTCTCATGCGCGGCTTTGTCGACACCGTCGCCTTTATTCACAAGCCATCGAATAAAGAAGCGGTGATTAGAACGCTGATGAAGAGCTTGCGCCTAAAGAATCCTCAGGACGCCGAGATCGGATACCAAGCTTTGCAGTGGCTTTACAATCTCGACGTCAAACCGACCATTCCGGGAATTCAAAACATGGCGCGGTTGCTCGCCCTCGGCAATCCCAAAGTAAAAACGGTAAAGATGGAAGACGTCGTCGACGATGCGCCATGGCAGCGCCTGGAGAAGAGCCCGTTCTACCGAGAGCTCCTCGCCGCGAAGAAATGATTGCCGTGGCCAACCGCCCTATCTGACTCCGAGATAATCGTTGTAGATCTTCATATACCGGTCATAGCCGCCTTCCGGCAGGATCACGTGAAAACTGCCGGTTTCCATCAATTGATCAACTTCCCGCGATTGGCTCTTCACGCCGCGCCGCAACGGTATTTTTCCCGCAGACGCCAGCGCGCGCTGGCCTTCCGCCGAAAGATAGAAATCGATCAGCAATTGCGCCGCTGCTGGATGAAGCGGATTTTTAACCATCGCAACCGTGGAGATCGTTGCCAAAGTCTGCGGGCTGGCAATCCAATCCACCGGCGCTTCCTTGCGTTTCATGGCATCGAGCTTGGAGATTTGCATGAAAGTCGTGAGCGCGTACTCGCCGGCGGCCATTAGATTGATCGTGTGGGTGTAGCCCTCGACCAGACGCAAATCCTGCTGGCTCAGTTTTTTGAAATAAGCGATCCCCTGCTCCTCGCCGCGCAGCGAAACCATGCCCGTGAGAGGATAAGGAACTCCGCGATTGACCGCGAGCTGGCTTTTAAACTGCGGTCTCAGGTAATCGTCATAGTTCTTCGGCGCCGCGGCCCGCGAAATCAATCTCGGATTGAACCCGGTTACTAAAAGGTCGGTCGTGATGCCCGACCAGTACCCATCCGGATCCCAGGCGCCCTTAAAAAGATTTTTCGTTTCCGGCGATTGGTACGTGCCGAGCACGCCCTGCTGTTTGAAGTAGAGCAGCGGCTCGGGACTGTTGCCCAAAACATCCGCCTGCACCCGTCCGGCGCGGAATTCCTGCATCACCCGCGCCGCCTGGCGCGCTGAACTGAGATAGACGTGACGGACATTTAGGAACGGGTACTTTTCTTTCGCGGCTTTGTTGAAGTGCTGGAAGTCGCCTACGGTCATGGTGGTATAGAGAACCACCTCGCCTTCCTTTTTCGCTTGATTGATCAGTTCCGCCGTCTGTGCGCGAGCGAACCCGGGGATAAACAGCGAAGCCAAAAACAACAGCAAGAACCTTGGCATCATTATCATCCTCCTGCAGCCGCGGTCGGCCACTTATCTCCCAAATCTTGGCACGATCCGAAATCCGATCCAATGATTGTTGACCAATTCTTGGGCAGAGATCGCCTGCGCGTTGAGCATCGCGAACAAGTTAACATTCAAAAAATTCCGCGTATCTCGTGTTTAACACCATGCTGTTGCCCGCGGAATAAATTTTTTCCACCTTATCAATGCAATCGACAGATTTCTAGGCTGGATTATTCATGCTACGAGGAAAACTGACGACACTCCGTTGATCGAGGTGTGACCCTGGAGGAACGAAGGCACCGGCGCGAAGGTTTCACATTGGTCTCGGCATTCGGCGCGATGGTTGACCTTTTCGCTGCTGACCTCATGGGCAACTCGCCCGCTTGCATCTTCAAGGCACGGCTGCTTTGCCTTCGTTCCGGAAGGGTTGCAGC
>CAMLCX010000520.1 GCA_946478635.1 uncultured Pseudomonadota bacterium | reverse complement strand
GAAAGCCGGCGCCATCGACGCCACCATGTTGCAGATCCCGCAGAAATTGTTTGCCTTCGATGAGGGTTTTCGCAAGCTCGCCGCCGGCGCGGACGTTTACCGCGCCGTCATGGGCGGGCTGACGACGACCAAAGCCATTCTCAACGAACGGCCCGAGCTGGTCTTGAAAATGATCCGCGCGACATCCCGTGCAGTGCGCCTGATCAAAAATGACAAAAAATACGTTCTCGAATTCATGAAGGGGCCCTATCTCAATCTGGGCAAAGACAATGAGCGATTCGCCGAGCGCATCTACGACGCCACCCTGCAGCTTTACCTGCAAACGCCCTTGGTCGATGATAAACTCCAACGCGAGATGATCGCTACCGCGGCACAGCGCATCAAACCAAAAGAGCCGGTCCCGCCGGAGCGAGTCTTCGATTTTAGCTTCGTGCAAAAGCTTAGCGATGCGATCAAATGACATGACTGGAAACTACGTCTTGAACGATTTGAACGGAGCGCAGCGATTGAACGGCTTGAACGCGTCAAATCGGTTCACAGCGCTCAGGTCGTTCAATCCGTTCAAAACGTTGGGAGAGAACAAATGCAGCGCAGTACCGAAAGAATCCTGACCACCCACGCCGGCGCACTGCCGCAACCGCCGGATCTAAAAGAAATGCACAACGCGCAAATGGCCGGCAATCCGGTCGATCAAGCTACTTTTGTGACTCGAGTGCGCGAGTCCGTTGTCGAAGTCGTGAAAAAGCAAATCGCCTGCGGCGTGGATATCATCAACGACGGTGAAGTCGGCAAGTCCAGCTTTTCGCGCTACGCGCGCGAGCGACTCGCCGGTTTTATTGAACGGGAGGTCAGGCCGGAAGATCAAGCCTCGACAATCTACGCACGCGATCTCGTCGAGTTCGGCGATTATTTTCATAGTCGCACTTCCCATCGCGGCGACAATATCAAGCGCGTGTTCTGCAACGCGCCACTAAAATATGTCGGCCACGATTCGCTGAAAGCGGAAATCGATGATTTCAAGGCGGGGCTTCAGGGCCAAAAATACCAGGAAGCTTTTCTTCCCGCCGTTGCGCCCGGCACCATCGAACACTGGATGAAAAACGATTACTACCCGAACGATGAAGCCTATTTGATCGCCATCGCCGATGCCATGCACGAGGAGTATAAGACCATCGCCGATGCCGGGTTTCTGTTGCAGATCGACGATCCCGATCTGCCGGACGGTTGGCAGTTCATGTCGAAGATGAGCGTTCCGGAATATCGCAAGTACGCCGAGCTGCGCGTCGACGCGCTCAATCACGGCCTCAGAGACATCCCGGCGGACCGAGTGCGGTTTCACACCTGCTGGGGCAGCTATCACGGCCCGCACAAGTACGACATTCCGCTGCGCGACATCATTGACCTGATTCTAAAAGTCGGAGCGAGCACGATTTCCATCGAAGCCGCCAACCCGCGCCACGAACACGAATGGCGCGTGTGGGAAGAAGTGAAGCTTCCCGCCGGCAAAGTGCTCGTCCCCGGCGTCGTCGGCCACGCCACCGACATCGTTGAACACCCGCAAGCCATCGCCGATCGCTTAGTGCGCTACGCCAAAATCGTCGGCCGGGAGAACGTCATGGCAGGAACAGACTGCGGTCTCGGCCCCAGGGTTGGCAGCGCACAGATCTGCTGGGCCAAGTTCGAAGCCATGGCCGACGGCGCCCGGCTGGCGAGTAAAGAGCTTTGGGGACGGTAACAGCACTACCACCAAGTTTTGCGCGAAAATTATTTAGAGGCTACCGCGCCGCGTTGCTAACTAATGTCGTCGTACCAAAGTTCATTGGATAACTTGGAGAGTCTCCAGCGTCATTCCCGCGAACGTGGAAATCCAGACCTGCTTAAAGCCTGGATTCCGGGTCGCGCTAGCTATCGCCAGCTTGCCCGGAATGACCTTCGAGTTTGTTCGCGAACTCTAGTTCCAGCTCACTAATTTGAATTCGGGCCCCGATGACGACCGATAGGATATCAGCCAGCGTCCTTGCGCTTTTTGCGCTTTTCGTGATTTTGGAGAGTCGTCATCTCCCCCTCGGAACGTTTCGTCAACCCGGACCCGCTTACGTCCCCGTTCTCCTAGCTTCGCTGTTATTAATTTTTGGAGTTCTCCTCATACTCACCGCCGGCCGCGCTCCGTCGTTGTCGTCGGTTCGCTGGACCGAGTGGCGCCATGCCTTGGCGATATTGGCCGCGTGCGTCTTCGCGGTATTTGCCATCGAGCGTCTCGGTTACCGTCTGACCGTGCTCCTCGTGCTCGTCTTTCTCGTCAAAGTCGTGGAGAAACACGGATGGACCTTGTCGCTGGTATTCGCCTCCAGCTTGGCTTTCGGTTCCTATTACCTTTTCTACACCACCTTGCGAGTCCCTCTGCCGCAAGGGCCATTTGGATTCTGAAAAGAAAGGTTCAAAACGTTCAAGCCGTTCAAATCGTTCAAGCGGTTAGATACGGGCTAGGGTAGCCGGAGCAGTATGACTGAAACTTTGCACAATCTGTATCTTGGATTCTCCGTCGCTCTCGCACCGAACGTCCTTCTCTACGCCTTTGTCGGCTGCGTCGTCGGCACGCTTGTAGGGGTTTTACCGGGCATCGGTCCGCTCGCCGGCATCAGCTTGCTGCTGCCCGCATCTTTCGGTCTTGACGCGACCTCGGCGATCGTACTCCTCGCTGGCATTTACTATGGCGCGATGTACGGCGGTTCGACGACTTCAATCTTGATGCGCATCCCCGGTGAGGCAGCTTCCGTCATGACTTGCATCGACGGATATGAGATGACGCGCCAAGGCCGAGCAGGACCGGCGTTGGCGATCGCCGCCATCGGGTCGTATATCGCCGGAACGATCAGCATCATCGGACTGATGTTGCTGGCGCCGCCCTTAGCCAGTTTCGCGCTGCGCTTCGGACCGCCGGAGTATTTCGCTCTCCTGCTGCTCGGTCTTTTAGTACTCGCCTATATGAGCAGCGGCTCTATGCTCAAGTCCTTGGCGATGGCGGCGCTTGGGCTTCTTCTCGGCATGATTGGCATCGATCCGATGACAGGATTCTTTCGCTTCAGCTACGGCCTTGTCGAACTGGGCGACGGCATCGGCGTCGTGCCGGTGGCCGTGGGACTGTTCGGTCTTTCTGAAATTTTGCTGACCGCGGGGCAGCCGACTGCGCCGGAAATCAAAAAACCCCGGCTGAAAGACCTGCTCCCGTCGCGGCAGGAATGGCGCGATTCGCTGTGGCCGATCGGGCGAGGCACGGTGCTTGGCTTTTTCATCGGCATCATTCCCGGCTCGGCGCACATCATCGCGTCATTCGTTTCCTACGCGGTGGAGAAACGCCTCTCCAAACATCCTGAGCGCTTCGGTCACGGCGCCATCGAAGGTGTCGCGGGCCCGGAGTCGGCGAATAATTCCGCCACCTCCGGCGCCTTTGTTCCCATGCTCGCGCTCGGCCTTCCTTCCGGACCGATACCTGCGGTGATGATCGCCGCCATGATGGTGCATGGAATTTCGCCCGGGCCGCTGCTGATCTCCCAGCAGCCCGAGCTCTTCTGGGGATTCATCGCCAGCATGTACGTCGGCAATGTGGTGCTGTTGATCTTAAACCTTCCGCTGGTGGGACTTTTCGTCAATGTACTGCGAGTGCCTTACCCGCTACTCTATCCCGCGATCCTGGTTTTTTGCGTTCTCGGCGTTTACGCCGTCAATGGCAGCGCGGTCGATATCGGCATCATGACCGCGACCGGCGCCCTCGGTTATTTGCTCCGCAAGTTTGACTTCGAGACCGCGCCGGTAGTATTGGGGCTGATAC
>CAMLCX010000519.1 GCA_946478635.1 uncultured Pseudomonadota bacterium | reverse complement strand
CGAGATACGCTTCACGAGATACGTTTTCCGCTTCACGCTTGCCGGCGAGGCGCGCCCTGATCGTGATCGCGCCACCGGGCGGAGTAAACTTAAGCGCGTTGCTGATGAGATTATGCAAGACTTGATCGATGCGTCGGGCATCGATCTCGATGGCCGGCAGAAGGTCGTCCCCGTCGTAACTCAGATCGAGTTTCTTGCTTTTGGCCAGAGGCCCGAAGTTCGTCACCGTCCCGCGCAGCAAATTCGTTACATCGGTAGGCACGCGCGAGAGCTCGATATGGCCGGCCTCCAGCTTCGAAAAGTCGAGAAAATCACTCACCAATTGCACCAGCCCCGTGGCGTTTTTACTCATGCGATCGTTCCAGTTTTTCTGGTCTTCGTTGAGCTCTCCCAGCAGTCCATTGCCCATCATTTCGGTGATGTTAATGATGGTCGAGAGCGGCGATCTAAGATCGTGCACGATCATGGCGCTGAAATCGGCCTGACGTTTAGCTGCTTTCTCCAATTCAACCGCCTGCTCCGTGCTGTGCTCGTAAAGTTGCGCATTGCTGATCGCCATGGCGGCCTGGCCTGCCAGCGTGCTGAGAAATTCTACCTCGTCGCGGGTAAATTCATGCGCCTCTTTGGTAAAGAACGTGATGATACCGAGGATCTCGCTCTTGGCGGTCAAGGGAAGCTGAACAAAAGAATTCAAACCCTGTCTGCGCATGAATGCGCGGGATACGATGCGTGAGTCGGTGTGGTTGTTGCGGACGACGAACGGAGCGATCGCCGCCGCAGAACCGTGAAGTCCTTCCCCAGCGGCAACCACCGCGGGCCATTCGCTGCGGTCGATATTCTGGCATGCCGCCGCCTCCAACCGGCCGGTTTTCTTGTTGAGCAAGTGAACGGTCACCACCGGATAGGAAAGAAACTGATCGATCCGTTGCAGCAATTCACGCAGCACCGCGTCGAGATCCAGGCTCGCGGTGGTCGCCAAAACAATGTCGTGCAAGGCGCCGATGCGCTCAAGATTGCGCTCGGTATCCTGGAACAGACGGGCATTTTGCAGGGCAATCGAGATTTGATGCGCGATGGCGGCGAAAAGATCCTTTTGTTTGGGAGTCAATGTTCCAGGCTCTCGGCTGGCGACGGTCATGATGCCGAATGTCCTTTTCGGCGTGACGAGCGGCAGATAAACCGCGGCGCCGAAGCCTTCTCGCTCCAGCGCGTGGCGATTGCTCCCGAACGGGTTTAGCAGATCGCTTGAAAAAACCGGCTGGCCGGACGCGAGCGCCTTATTGACGCCAGCGTGGTCAACCAGCATGGTCGGTTGATCACGCCTATAAGCTTCGGAAAAGCCCTGGTAAACCGAGAAGTCAAACCGGTTATTCCCGTTGTTCATCAGCCGAATCGATGCCGCTTGTGCCCCGGTGAGCTTCATGACTCTGGATGCGACTTCAGTGAGAATCTCGTTTAATTCACTGGTCTGGCTAATGATGGGAATGGTCAGAGCGGAAAGGGTGGCTTGCTCCGCGGAACGCAGTTCCTCCGCCATGAGATTGAACTGCTCCGCCAGTTGACCGATCTCGTCGTGGGTCTCGATGGGAACTCTGTGTTCGAGGTTGCCGCCGCCGATCTGTTTGGCGCCTTCGCGCAGGCGGATGATGGGTTCCGTGAGCCGGCGGCTCAACGCGCGCGCCAGAAAGAAGCTCAAGACAAAGCCGACTACAGACAGGCTCAAAGAAAACCAGGTCGTCATGAGGATCGGCGCGAAAAGCAGCGATTGCGGCTGCTCGATCACCACCGCCCAGCGCGGCGTTGTAAATCGCAGCCCCGTGGCGGTCATGTGTGTTCCAGTTTCGTTGATGTAATCGCCTTCCACGTACGAACTATCAAGTGAATCCTTTTCATTGATGAGACGCTGGACCAAAGAACGATCGGCGAGCGAAATTTGCCGAAGCACCAAGCTCGGATCGGCGGCGGCGATCAACCGGCCACTTGCGTCCACCATATAGGCGCGGCCGTCATAGATGAGCTTAAATTCCTGGATCAGAGATAAAAGGGGCTTCAGATTGACGACACTGAATACCAACCCGGCACCCGGCAGATGCACGGTCATCGTTATCTGCGGATCGGAGGACTCAGAAACGGTTACCGGGCCCCAGAAAATCTCTTGTTTTATGCCCTGACGAAAAAGCTCCGTGTTCGAACGGTCGATCAGATCGCCATCGGTGATCGCCGTCTTGCGCGAAACTCTCACCAGTTCCGTCCCATTATCCTTGAGAACACCGACTTCTTCGAACTCCGGGTGGCTCTGCAGCCGTTGTTGCGCAATCAGCCGGATTTGTTCGCGGTCGCCGTCAAAAAAATAGGGCCGCATGCGCCGTGCAGTGGTACTCAGATTGTTTTCTTCGTCCTTGAATTGCTGCTTGATATGGTTCTGGAGCAGGCGAATGGAGGTGCGGCGCAGCTCGGACTGGTTTTCTTTTATTTCTTTGATCTCATGTAAGAGCCAAATCACATTGACCAGCAGCAAGGAACCGAAGCTCACGCCCACCAGCAACGCGAATATACGGCGCCGGATCGATCCCGAGCTTGAAAAAAATCGTGCGATCATCTGAATGTTTTGCGCCTTACTGCACCAGGCGGTCCGCTTGCTCCAAAATCCCCCGCGGGATACTCACGCCGATTTGCTTCGCGGTCTTTTGATTGATGGCGAGAAAAAGCCTGTCGGGCATCTCGATCATGATTTCGCCGGGCTTTCGTCCTTTCAATATTTTGTCCACGAGATTGGCCGCCTGCATTCCGACCAGTCGGGAATAGGGGCCGTACGAAATCAGCGCGCCCCGATCCACCAAACCGTCATCGTGAACGCTCAACGGAACCCCGTCTGCTTTGGATTTTGTGATGAGAAGGTTGATGTTGGCACGCACCAAATTCGAGGGTACGTGGAAAATTGCGTCAACCGATCCCGAGGTGTCCTCGAGAGCCTTCTTGATCTCCTCCTCATTGGTTACGTCGCGCCGAACAAGGGTTAACCGTAGTTTTTTTGCGGCTTTCTCAGCCGACTGGAACGAGCTTTTGGCAACGCTCTCATTGGACGACACGATAACCAGCAGCCGCTTGATTTTTGGCGCGATTTCCAAAAGTCCTTCGAGCCGTTTGCCCGAAAGAGAATCGCCGCTGGCGGCTACGCCGGTGAGATTACTCTTGGAATAGGGATAACTCGTGACCAGTCCGCCGATCAGCGGATCACCCACCCAGGCGAAAACAATCGGCAGCGTGGAAGTAGCTTCCTTTGCCGCCAACACGTGGTTGTTGGTAACCGCGAACAGCAGGTCCGGCTTGGTCGCCATGAGCTTTGCCGCTCGCGACGGCAGGTCCGATGTGCCGCCCTTGGTATCCTCCACAACGAAACTAACATTTTTCCCGTCAGTGTAACCGAGGCGGGCAAGGCCTTCCTGCATGGCTTCGTGCACCGGCAAGAGGCCCGCTCCCGGAGTGAATATGGCGATGCGAGCATTGCGCAATTCAGCGCCCATAAGGGACGCCGTCGCGCAGGCCAGGAAGACAGCGGCAAGCATCAATCGGAATCCCATCTGATAAGTTTTCGTTGATCTCATGGAGTCCTCTTTAGCTGCTACTCGACGATACGGTCCACGCGCTCGAGAAACTCGCGCGGGATTTTAAGGCCGATGATCTTAGCCGTGGTGCGGTTGACGACCAGAACCGGCCGCTCCGGCATTTCGATAGGAATGTCCGAGGGCGGCATGCCTTTCAAAACCTTGACCACGAGTCGCCCCGCCTGAATGCCAATCAGCCGATTATCCTCGCCGTAGGAGACCAGCGCGCCCTT
>CAMLCX010000518.1 GCA_946478635.1 uncultured Pseudomonadota bacterium | reverse complement strand
TCCGAGGTTCGATTGCAGCTTGGCCAGGGCAGGTTCTTGGCGGAGACTATACGCCGGATAAAACACCAACAGCGTGAGACACTACACTAGATGATTCGTCTCCACGCACGCATGGTGAGCGGCAGCCGCTCAACTTTGGTTTTTAGCCCGCCGACCTGTGGGTCGGTTGTCATTGCCTGGGCATCTACCATTTTCGTTTTAATTTGCGCCCATGAGCAGTGATTGCGCCTACGCAGTTCAACCAGAGCCGCGTAACTCTTCTGTAATCGATCCTCGCTGATGCTCAGGCCGGATTTTAGCATCAGCGATTTGAACCGACTGAAAGTGAGCATTGAATCCCCCCTCGCCGAGGGTCTCACACCGCGCGTTAATTTGTCGGCGCCATGCGGCGGCGCGTTGTGCGAGGATCGAAGCCGCTTGTTGATCCACGTGCGAGCGGCGCGGGAAGCACAATCGACGGCCTCCTCTTCGGACAGAACACGCTTTGAGAATCGGACAAATTGCGATTCGCGAAGTGGGCCAACGACCCAGCTGATGTTTGCCTGAGGCGCCCACAATCCGGTCGCGGTATCGAAACTTGGAAAGGCCATGATCACGTGGTTACGGTAAGATCGACACCACATAGTTCCAAACTCCTTTCCGGTGGCGGTGGAGTTTATGAAGCGTTTGTCAGGGTGTGATGCGACTTTCGAGAAGAACCGCCTGCTACCAAGGTTAAACCTCCGGCAACCAATTACAAGAGATTTTTGAATCATTTCGAAAACCACTCCGGAGAGGGCGGGAACGCCCGGCATCTTAGCCGCATTTCCAACCGAGAATTTACCACAGTATGCGCTCAGGGTTGGAATTTTGTTTTTCGTGCGATTGCTGTTAGAGGAAGTAGATCCTCAATGCCGCTGCTACGTCTGGACAACATCTCCCTGGCCTATGGCCATCTTCCGCTACTCACCCGTGTCGACTTTCAAATCGACGCAGGAGAACGGGTTTGCCTGGTTGGCCGAAACGGCGCCGGGAAGACTACGCTGTTTCGAGTGATAACCGGTAATGCAACACCGGACGACGGTAAGATCTGGCGCGCCGAGACCCTCCGTGTAGCGAATTTGGAGCAGGAAGTTCCACCGGACACAAATCAAACAATTTTTGAGGTTGTCGCCGGCGGCCTCGGCGAATTGGGATCGCTGTTGGCCGAGTATCATCATGCCGCGCATGTCGCAAACGCGGACGACGGCACCTCGTTACAGCGCTTGGGGCAATTACAATCGCGCATTGAGGCGCGCGACGGTTGGAATATCAATCAGAAGGTTGAAACTGTTCTGACTCGCTTGAGTCTGCCCGAAGACAAACGCCTGGATGATTGTTCCGGCGGAACGAGACGCCAGGTGATGCTGGCGCGGGCTCTGGTGAGCGAACCGGACCTTCTGCTGCTGGACGAACCGACCAACCACCTGGACATCAACGCGATCACATGGCTTGAAAAATATCTCGTCAACTATAACGGCGCAGTGATGTTCATCACGCATGATCGCACGTTCGTGCGTCGTTTGGCGACACGGATCATCGAGCTTGATCGTGGACGACTCCTGTCGTTCCCCGGCGACTTCGATGCCTATCTCACAAAAAAGGACGAGCTGCTGGAGATCGAAGATCGCGCCGGCGCTAAATTCGACAAGAAACTCGCTGAAGAAGAAGCCTGGATTCGCCGGGGCGTAAGAGCCAGGCGCACGCGTAATGAAGGACGGGTGCGCGCCTTACAGGCACTGCGCCGGGAAAAGGCACAGCGGCTGGAAGCGCAAGGAAAGGCCCGCTTCGGCCTTGATGCGGGAGCGATGTCCGGCAAGCTTGTGGTGGACGTGCGCAAGGTCAGTTTTCATTACAGTGAAAACACCGTCATCCGGGATCTTTCGACCCGGATCCTGCGCGGCGACCGCGTTGGTATCATCGGTCCCAATGGCTCAGGTAAAAGTACCCTGCTCAAGTTGATCTTGGGCGAGTTGAAGCCAACCCGCGGCGCGGTCGTGCTTGGAACCCGATTGCAGATTGCTTATTTCGACCAGCACCGGCGCCTGCTCGACCCCGAGAAATCTGTGCGCAAGAACATGAGCGACTCGGACTACGTCACGGTTCGTGGAGGTTCGCGCCACGTGATCGGCTATTTGAAAGACTTTTTGTTTTCCCCAGAGCGCATCGATTCACCGGTCGCGGCCTTGTCCGGTGGGGAACGCAACCGCCTGCTTCTTGCGAAAATATTTACCCAATCGGCGAACATGATGGTTCTCGATGAGCCGACCAATGATCTGGATGTCGACACTTTGGAGCTCCTCGAGGAATTGCTGGCCGAATACGAAGGTACATTGCTACTTGTCAGTCACGACCGAACCTTCCTCGACAACGTTGTCACGAGCACCTTGGTGTTCGAAGGCGAGGGAAAATTCAACGAATATGCCGGCGGCTACGATGACTGGGAACGCTATCAAAGACAAATTCCTGCGGCGCAGGCTCCGGCTCAGAAACGTGCAAATTCAACTCCACGAACCTCGCTTGTGCCCAAACGCGGCGATGGTCCGCGCAAGCTCACCTACAAGGAGCAACGCGAGCTGGAAGTGCTTCCGGCCAGGATCGAATCCTTGGAGAAGGAGCAGGCGGAACTGCACGCCCGCATGGGCGAAGGGGATTTCTATCGCCAACCGAGCGCGACCATTACGACGACTTTGGACCGGCTGGAATCCCTAAAGCTGGAACTCGAAACCAGCTACCAACGCTGGCAGGAACTGGAATCCTTGAGCATCGCGTGATCGGTGGCCATGACTCAATCCGCGGCTACTCCATTTTCCTTCCGCGGTCACGCCGCGGGCCATTGCGCGAGCAACCGACCATAGCCTTTCACTGAATATGTCAATCCCAGCTTCGAAAGCAGATTCCAGATCATCGCCGTGTTGCTGGTGATGACCGGCACCCCCAACTCGTCTTCAATTCTCTGCAGGATCGGCAGCGGGTCCATGGTCGCGCCCTGAAAATAAATCGCGTCGGCGCGAGGATTTGTCTCGAACGTCTTTTTTATGAGATCAAAGAGCTCGCCCGTACTCAAGTTGACTGCAGTTCCGGCTTTGCGATTCTCAAACGGTGGCCCAAGAGAGACGGTAAAACCCAGCTTGTTGAGGTGTGTCTTGATAATGGCGTCGGAGGCGGCATCGAACGGTGTCATGAGCAGGACGGATTTCGCGTTGAATGTTGTGAGAGCGGTGACCGCTGAGGAAACCGCGCTCGCGACAGGCAGGCCGATCGCATCGGCAACCTTTTCCTCCAGCCCCGGGTTGAAAAGCGTCACGAATCCGCCGGTCACCATCAAGCCGCGCACGCTATGGCGCTGCACAAAGTGTTTGACCAGCTCGACGATTTTATCGGTTTTACCGGCGAGGTCCTGATAGGATTCACCGAGCAACCCCAAGCCTTCGTGAACGATCGACACGCCATCCGGCAGGATATTGTCCAGGGATTTGAAATGCGGACGGTTGGGCGTCGCCGGCGACAGGACGCCGATAGGGACAGTTTGCTCAGCCATGAATCCCTCCGGTTCGTGCATGGCATAGCACGACGCAGAGGTTTTCCGCCAACGAACCTTGTGTCGCACCGTTAATTTGAATAACTACGGCGATTCGAAATCGGCGATTGCTTGCGGTAAAAAACTCTATCCAGCATATTCGAGCTGAGGGATGATCGCCCGGAGGTTTACGTGCAGCTACGCATCGCAGCGGTGGATTTGGTCAGCAATACCTGTTTTCCCGCTCTGGCAGCCGATGAGCTGGGCTTCTTCAAAGCCGAAGGCCTGGATGTGCGCATC
>CAMLCX010000517.1 GCA_946478635.1 uncultured Pseudomonadota bacterium | reverse complement strand
CGAGATCAGAGTGAGTGACTGGAGTTCAGACGTGTGCTCTTCCGATCTTATTTAAACCTTTTTTATCTCGATTCGCACTGGGGTTGCAAGGCAAGAAAAAACTAGCAACCCGCTGCGTTTGCTCTGCGGTATTCTCTGTAGAACAGCGATAGCGGGGACGTCGTGACGAGGGCGCAGCGTTTCGCTTACTCGATCACCTTGACGGTGATCATGTTGGTCGTGCCGGCCTGATGCAACGGCAGGCCGGCGGTGATCGCGACTAAGTCGCCGCGTTTGACCAGGCCGGATTCGAGCGCTTTCTGTTGCAGCATGCGGACCATCGCATCGGTGCTCTTAAAACCGCTCGTCGGGACCGGAAAAACGCCCCAGACCAAGCAAAGCTGTTTGACGGTTTGCGGTTCGGGGCTGACGGCGATGATCGGATAATGCGGCCGATAGCGGGCGATCAAGCGCGCCGTGCTGCCGGAAGTGGTCGGGATTAAAAATGCTTTGACTTGCAAGTCGCGCGCTAATGAAATGGCGCCCAGGCTGATCGCTTCCGGGATCGTCTTTTCGAGCCCGACGAAACGTTGGCGCGGCTCCAAAATCGTTTCGGTTTCCTCGGCGACTTGCGCCATGGTTATAACCGCGTCCAGGGGATAATCGCCGGCGGCGGTTTCCTCGGACAGCATCAGGGCATCGGTGCCGTCCAGAATCGCGTTGGCGATGTCGGTCACTTCGGCTCGCGTCGGCCGCGGGTTCCACACCATCGAGCGCAGCATCTGCGTCGCCGTAATGACGGGTTTGCCCAGACGATTGGCCTTGGCGATGATCATTTTCTGCACGGCGGGAATTTTCTCCTGGGCGATTTCCAGGCCCAGGTCGCCGCGCGCGACCATGATACCGTCGACGGTCTCGAGGATGCCGTCGATGTGCTCCAGCGCTTCATGCTTTTCGATCTTGGCGATGAGCGGGACCGACGAGCGAAGTTTTTTGAGCTCACGGCGGGCATAAAGAATATCTTCCGCGTCGCGCACGAATGACAGCGCGATCATGTCGACATTCTGCGCGATGCCGAAAGCCATGTCTTGCTTATCGTGTCGGGTCAGGGCGCGGATGTTGAGACTTGTCTTGGGAAAATGAATGCCCTTGTGCGAGCCGAGAATGCCGCCGACCACAATGCGGCATTTGACTTCGTGATCGCGCACCTCGAGCGCTTCCAATTCGATCTCGCCGTCACCGAGCAAGATCGGATCGCCACTATTGACCGCCGAGGTCAGGCCCGAAAAGTTGACCGAAACGGCGAGCTCTGAGCCCAGGATCTTGCGCGTCGTGAGGACGAAAGGACGTCGATTTTGCAGTCGGACGTGATCTCCGGCGACGGCGCCGATGCGGATTTTCGGCCCGGGCAGATCTTGCAAAATCGCCACGGGGCGCCGCAGCTTGCGCTCGAATTGGTGGATTTTCCTGATCACGCGGCGGTGCGATGGATAATCGCCATGGCTGAAGTTGAGCCGAGCGACGTTCATGCCGGCGCGAATCAAGCCTTCGAGGATTTTGTCGGGCGAAGAGGCGGGTCCGATGGTGCAGACAATTTTCGTGCGACGCATTTCGATTAATGTACACGAGACCGTGGGAGAATCAACGAAGGGGAATTGGAGTGCTGGAGCGATGGAGTCATGGGTCGAGAAACCCAATACTCCAGTGCTCCATCACTTCCATTCGGCTCGACTACAACCGCGCCCCCGTTCTTTTGAGCCGCGGATCGAGGATGTCGCGCAGAGCGTCGCCGAGCAAATTGATGCCCAAGACGGTGACAAAGATGCAGAGGCCGGGGAAAAGCGGCAACCACCAGGCGGTGCTGATATAGATGCGCGCGTCGGCCAGCATGGTGCCCCAGGTGGGGATATCCGGCGGCACGCCGACGCCGAGAAAGCTCAAGCTCGCTTCGGCGATGATCGAAGACGCCATGGCGAAGGTGCCGATGACGAGCGAAGTTTGAATGAGATTCGGAATAATATGGCGCGTGATGATTTGCCGGTTGCTCGCGCCCAGGCATTGCGCCGCCGTGACGAAATCGCGGCCGCGCAAGGAAAGAGTCTGGCCGCGCACGACCCGACAGTAGGGGATCCAGCGCTGCACCACGAGCGCCAGAATCAGATTGAACAAGCCTTGGCCTAAAAATGCCATGATCGTTATGCCGAGTAGCAACGGCGGAAAAGCCCAGACGACTTCCACCAGCTTTTGAATCAGGAAATCGACTTTGCCGCCGAAATAGCCGGAGATCGCGCCGAGCGTGATGCCGACAAAACCCGAAACGAAAACCACCGCAAAGGCGACCAGCAGCGACACACGGGAGCCATGAATCACGCGGCTGAGGATGTCGCGTCCGAGATTGTCGGTGCCGAGCACGTGCAGCGCGCCGATGCCCGCCGGTGCCTTCATCATCGCCGTGAGCTCCTGCTTATTCGGATCGTGGGGCGCTACGGTCGGGCCGATGATGCCCATCAAGATGAAAATCAAAACGATCGCGCCGCCGCTAAACGCTTTGACGTGCAAACGCGGCATCAGACGCGGCAGCGGGCGCGCATCTTTTTCAGTAGCGGATTCGAGGGTCAACGACTGCATAAAGTCCATCGATAATCAGATTGATCGCAACGAAGGCCAGCGTATAAGTCATGACGATACCCGTCACCAGCGGGTAGTCGCGCGCATTGAGCGCGGTGATGAGCAAGCTGCCGCTGCCCGGCCAGGCGAAAACGGTCTCGACGATGATCGAACCGCTGAGCAGCGTGCCGAGCTCGAGGCCGACGACCGTGATCACCGGAATGAGCGCGTTGCTCGTCACGTGGCGCCACACGACGTTTTTCTCGCGCAGTCCTTTGGCTCGCGCGGTTTGAATATAATCTTCGTTCAGGACTTCTAAAATGGACGAGCGTGTGACCCGCATCAAAATGCCGAGCATGTTCACGCCGAGCGCCAGCGCCGGCAGAAAGATATGGGTCAACGCGTCCCAAACCGCCGGCCAATTTTTCTGCAGGATGCTGTCAAAAATATAAAATCCGGTCTGTTCCGGTCCGGCGATGCCATAGGTGCTGCGGCCCGAAGTCGGCAGCAGATTCAAAACGCCGGCGAGCAAGAGAATCAACATGATCGCCAGCCAGAAACTCGGCATGCTGATGCCGAAGAGGCCGAAGGTAGTGCCGACATTGTCGATCCAGGAATTGGGCCTGGAGCCGGACCATACGCCGAGCGGGATCGCCAAGAGCGTTGCGATAAGAATTGCAAAGAACGCCAGCTCGATGGTCGCCGGCAGGCGCGTTTTGATGACGTTGATCACCGGTTCGGCATATTTGAACGACTTGCCAAAATCGCCGGCAGCGGCGGACTTAAGAAATTTTAAATATTGGACGTAAAGAGGCTGATCCAAGCCCCAGCGCTCTTTCGCTCGCGCGACTTCCGCGGCGTTGGTTTCCTCGCCGAGGAGAAGGAGCGTCGGATCGCCGGGCGCGGCGTGGATCAGCAGAAAAACCAGCAAGCTGATGAGCAAGAGAACCGGCACCGTGCCGGCGAGGCGATGAATTAAATAGCCGGCCATTTCAGCGGCCATCCCTCATGTTTGGCAAGCTCGCCTCATTCCACCTTCGGCAGGTCACACGATGCGTTGGATAAAGCCACGCAGCATGTCGTTAAACTCGACCGGGTGTTCGCGATAGGAGAAATGGCCGGCGCGGTTGAAGATGTACATGCGCGCATCCGGCGTCGCGCGCGCGATCAGATCAAAGAGCGCGTGACCTTGTTCGATGGTGGCGGTGGGATCGTTGTAAGACCAGGCGAGCAACGTCGGCGTGCCAAGCCCGCGGTCGCGGAT
>CAMLCX010000516.1 GCA_946478635.1 uncultured Pseudomonadota bacterium | reverse complement strand
CGGCAGAGCCGCAACCAAGGAGAAGAGATTAGCCGCAAAGAACGCAAAGGCCGCAAAGTAAAAAATTAATACACAGAGTCTAGGGCGGCAGAGCCGCAACCGAATCTCGGAGTATCTCCCGAAAAGGTGCCAAGGCCGCAAAGGTCGAAAATAAACCGATGAAATCCTTCGCAAGAATTTTTATCTTTTCCCTCCGAACTTGGCGACTTTGCGCCTTAGCGGGAGCAATTCCGATTCCGAGTGCTCTCAGCTTCTGGATCATTTGCGGCGCAAATTATGAGCTACAGAAATAGGAAGAAAATCGACAAGGAGAAATGATTCATGAAAATCGCGGTCATCGACGACTATCAGAATGCTTTCAAAACCTTGAAGTGCTTTCCCAAACTGAGCGGTCATGAGGTGGTAGTTTTTACCGATCCGGAAACAAATATTGACAAAATAGCGGAACGGTTAAAGGACGCCGATGCGCTGGTGCTCACCCAGCAGCGCACGGCGTTCCCGCGGGCGCTGATCGAAAAGCTGCCCAAGCTCAAGCTCATCGGCCAAACCGGACGGGCGGCGACGCATGTCGATCTACAGGCTTGCACGGAGAAGGGGATCGTCGTTTCGGCGGGGGGTTCGGGGCGATCGAATCCCACCGCCGAGCTGACTTGGGGACTCATCCTCAGCGCGCTTAGAAAGCTTCCGTATGAAGTCAGGCGATTGAAGGAAGGCCATTGGCAGTCGACCCTCGGCGTCAGCGTCCATGACAAAACCATAGGCATTTACGCCTATGGCAAGATCGGCAGCATCGTTGCCGGCGTGGGCAAAGCATTCGGCGCGCGGGTCGTGTGTTGGGGGCGTGAAGGCTCGACTGGCCGCGCCAAAGCTGCGGGTTTCGAAGTCGCCAAGAGCCGCGACGAGTTTTTCGCCGAGGCGGATATTGTGAGCCTGCATCTGCCGCTCAATAAAGACACGCGCGGCATCGTCACGCGGGAAGATTTGGCGCGCATGAAGCCGACGTCCTTGATCGTCAATGCCAGCCGCTCCGGACTGATCGCCAAGGGCGCGCTGGAAGAGGCGCTCAAAGCGGGCCGGCCTGGTGGGGCGGCGGTGGATGTCTACGACGTGGAGCCTGTGCTGGGCGCCGATCACCCATTGCTTAAAATGGCTAACGTCACGTGCACGCCGCACTTGGGCTACGTCACGCGTGAAACCTATGAGGAATTTTATGCCGCGGTGGTCGACGATCTCGTTGGTTTCGCAGACTGTAAGCCCGCGCATGTATTAAATCCCGACGCTCTTGAAAAAAAATAAGAAGCTTCACCGCAAAGAACTAGCGAGGCTGCGCCGCAACCAAAGTTGAATAGACATTTCACCGCAGCGGCACAGAGTTCGCAGAGCGTTTGTTTTTTTAGGCTCTTCCCTCCGCACCTCGGCAGTGAACGTTTGATTCGCGGGATAGCGGAGTCCCCCGTTTTGCGTTTTCGTTTTCATAATGTAACCTAAGTCTCAAGTTGTTGGTGAGCCTCATCCAATATTGACTCTTGTAATGTCTTTAGTGTTGACCCTCGGGGCAGCGAAGGGTTCGTTTGAGCCGCGTTGAACGGTTCCCCCACTGGTAGACGATTGATTTCGAATCTCCGCAAAGAGTCAATCCGGTTGAGTCGCTCGTGGTTCTAATAAATCGAAAGATTGTCCGGCGTGGATACAGTTCTTACGCTGTGTTTCGTGATGGCGCGCTTTAAAGAAACCAAATCCCATGAGTGAACCGATCTTGGATGTGCGGGGTGTGGTCGACGCCACGGAATCGGATCGAGCCGATTCAAAGGTCTGGTGGACTGTCGGTCTCGGCATTTTCTCCATCTGGCTCTTGTTCTCCAACCTTGGTGGCTCCGCGCTGCTGGAGCCGGATGAAGGCAGGAACGCAGAGATTGCCAGAGAGATCCTGCTCATCCGCGACTGGGTGACGCCGCATTACGACTTTGTCCCGCGGCTGGATAAGCCGATGTTGTTTTTCGATCTGGTCGCGCTATCGTACGCGCTTTTTGGTATTTCCGAATGGTCGGCCCGCTTGCCGGCCGCTTTGGCGGCGCTGGGTTGTATTTTTCTCACTTTCTTTTTTGCGCGCAGATTCTTTGGCCGTTGGACAGCGCTCTGGAGCGCTCTAATTCTGCTGACAAGTCTCCTATTCATCGGCATTGCCCGGGCTGTGATGATGGAATCGCTTCTCGCCTTCTTTATCACCCTCGCGCTTTGTTGTTTTTTTATCGGGCAGGATGAAGTCGATCGGGGCAAGGGACGAGCGTCGTTTCTTCTGATGTACGCGGCGATGGGAGCCGCGACAGCGACCAAAGGTCCGATCGGTTTCCTCCTTCCCGGCGCGGTCATATTCCTCTACCTTTTGTTGTCAAAACAATGGACGCTTCTGCGTCGTATGGAGATCCCTCTCGGAATACCGGTTTTTATTGTCACGGCGGTTCCCTGGTACGTTCTCGCGGAATTGCGCAACCCAGGTTTTCTCAAGTATTTTCTCTGGGAACAAAACATTGTGCGGTACACGACCGCACATTTTAACCGCAGCCAACCTTGGTATTTCTTTATTTTGGTTTTGAGTGCCGGAATATTCCCTTGGTCGGTGCTTTTGCCGAGTGCCATTAGCTATTTTTGGAAGCGCTCTCTGACTCGCGAACGATTATTCTTGGTCTTGTGGGCCTTGACGCCGTTGATTGTGTTTTCTCTGTCCGCCTCCAAGCTCGCTCATTATATTCTGCCGATGTTTCCAGCCGTGGCAATCATCATTGGCGCCATGGTAGGCAAGTCGGAGAAATCTCCCGTGTCGCGGCGCCTCCTCTTATTTGCACCCGGTGGTTTTTTTCTGCTCGGATTGGTAGTGACTTTTCTTGTGCTGTGGCCAAATGTTTTGCCCGTTTCTTTCCGAATCTACGTTAACACGGCCTTCCGGCAGTTTCCGGCCGTCCTGCTCGCTGGCCTGTCAGCTTCCCTCATCCTTCTTTTCATTGCCCTGCGCAGGCGTCACGAGCACCCTTATCTTCTGCTTGCGACCGCGGTAAGTTTTGTGACGTTTACGTTTTTGGCCGAGCCCATCATCGCGACGGTGGCGTTACACCGCTCGTCGAAATTTCTGGCGGAACAAGCGGCTGGGGTTGTTGGCGACCAGGATAAACTTATTTTGTTCGGCGTGTATCCTTCAAGCCTGCCGTTTTATCTAAGAATCCGCCGGCCCATGGTGATCGTTGCCTCGGCAGAGACGCGCAGTATCCTGGGCAGCGATTATGTTGCGATGGTCCGGCCCCAATCGGCGCCGGGCTATGGCAAAGTATTCTACAATCACGAAGAATTCGGCGAGCTCTGGAAGGCATCCAGGGATCGGCTCGTGCTCTTTGTCGATGAGCGGATGACGCTACGCGTGCCTGATCTTCGCGGTCATCCACCGCAAAAATTGTTGCAGGTCGGCAGTATCGTTCTCTTTGAGAACAAACCAATTGCTGATAAGGAATTGAGCGATGTGGGGCCGCGGGAGCGATTGGAGTGACGCTGGTCATTTCCTGGGCGAACAACTTTCCTGACGGCAAAATACTCGACATCGTTTTACGAGAGCGTCCCAAGACGAATTATGGCAACCGGTAAAGCGGAGATCTTAGACAGCAAAGTGCTGGTGATCTTTTGCTTACTTTTTGCGGCGATGTGCGTGCGACTGCTGCTATCGCCTCCCATTTGGAACCACGGCGAGGCGCGTGAGGGTCTGGTCATTCAGGAAATCTTGCGGGATGGAGAATGGCTCTTGCCGTTCCGTAACGGCGAGTTGCCATCGAAACCGCCGCTTTTCCATTGGGTCAGCGCGCTGCCCG
>CAMLCX010000515.1 GCA_946478635.1 uncultured Pseudomonadota bacterium | reverse complement strand
TACGTGGCGAATTTCGCGGCCGATAGTTTGACGGTTTGGGATTGTAAAGATCGCCGTGTCGTCGCGACGATTCCCGTCGGCATCTATCCCCATTTCTTCTCGCTCAGCCCGGATGGCAACTGGATCGTGGTTTCCAACACGGGAGAATCCAGCATGTGTCTTATCGACGCCCACGAACACGAACCACGAGCACGATTGAAAGTCGGCGGTGCGCCGGCGCATGTCGCTTTCAGCCCGGATAACGAATGCGCCTTCGTCGGTTGCGAAAGTACGGACGAAGTGGCGGTTATCGATTTGCGAAGGCAACATGTGGTTGAGCTGATTCGCGCGGGAGCGATCGGCGAGTAGCAGGTGCGTACTGCCAATTCTCACTAACCCTGACTTTGCGCGGCAACTCGAATGCGCTATCCTCACCGTGATGGTTTTCACGCCCAATTTGCATACTTTGCTGACCGCGCAACGCGCGCTCTGGCGCGAGCTTGAGGCGACCCCGGATAGTTTTACCCTCTATGGCGGCACGGCGTTGGCGTTGTATCTTGGACTTCGTACGTCGGTCGATTTCTATTTCTTCTCGAATGCATCCTTCGATCCCGATGATTTGGCGAAGAATGTGGCCTATCTGAAAGATGCCGAACGGATTCAAGTGGCGCCCAACAGTTTGACTTGTCGTGTCGAGCGCGGCGGTCCAGTGTTAGTTTCGTTCTTCGGTGATTTAAACTTGGGCCAAGTCGCGCCGCGTGAGCAATTGGCGGAAATGAAATTATACGTTGCCTCGTTGCTCGACATCGCTGGAACCAAAGCCGCCGTGGTGCAGAAACGCGCCGAGGTTAAAGATTATCTCGATATCGATACGCTGTTGCGGCACGGAATTGACTTGCCGACTATTCTCGCGACGGGAGCGGTTGTCTACGGGCGACAATTTAATCCTCTCGTCACACTCAAGGCGCTCAGCTACTTTGACGATCTGCCGGGGCTGTCTCCTGAAGTGCGAACCCGGCTCACCGCCGCGGTCGCCGCCGTCGATGTCACTCAGTTGCCGACATTGACGGCTCACACTAGGCGCCGCGGCGAATGAACGCGATGAAGCCATTGCCCAAAACAGCCGCTTTGCTTGCCGTGGCAAAGCGCGTGGTCTGGTTCAAGGAACCCGCCGACGCGTTGGCCGATCCAGTGCATTTTCTCGCTCACGTCATGACCTATGGCACGGTCGAGGATTTGCGCGTGGTCGAGAGCGTGGTCGGTGAAAAAGAGTTTTTGGAAACTCTGGATCGCGCGCCTGCTGGCATCTTCGATCCCCGTTCGTGGGCGTACTGGAACCTTAAATGCGGTCGCGTTCCTGCGCCCACCTTGCCGGTGCGTCAGAGTTTGTAATCCATTCCCCCTCTAAAGGAATCAATCGCAGCGTGAAGAAAACCCCAGCGCTCGAGCTACGCGATGTCTCCTATGTAGCGAACGGCAAAAAAATACTCGATTCGATCAATTGGACCGTACAATACGGCGAGCATTGGGCCATTCTCGGTCCCAACGGTTCCGGCAAAACGACGCTGCTCAAATTGGCTTCAGGTTATCTTTGGCCCAATGCCGGCGGTGTCGTGTTGCGCAAGGGCGAAGAGCTCACTCACCTGCCCGAATTGAGAAAAAGCATCGGCTGGGTGACCGCTCAACTGGCGAGCGAAATTCCACCGCAGGAAAAAGCTCTGAACACCGTGGTCTCGGGCAAGTTCGCGCAAATCGGCTACCTTGGCGGATTTTGGGGGCAGGCGAGCCCCTCCGATTACGCCCGCGCGCGCCGCTATCTAAAAGAACTGGGGTCCGATCAACTTCAAGAACAAGAGTTTGGTACCCTGTCGCAAGGCGAGCAGCAAAAAGTCTTGATCGCGCGGGCGCGCATGACCAGACCTTATTTGATCATTCTCGACGAGCCGTGCGCCGGCATGGATCCAGGAGCGCGGGAAAACTTTCTCGCCGCGCTCAACAAGGTCGGCAAGCACAAGAAGCTCCCCGCGCTTATCTTCGTGACCCATCACATTGAAGAAATCTTGCCGTTGTTTCGCAATACGCTGGTGCTGCGCGACGGCAAGGTCGTCCATGCGGGACCGACTCACAGGGTCCTGAAACGCGATGTGTTGAAGAAATTGTACGGCGTTTCCCTGGCGATCATGAAGCGCAAAGGTCGTTACTGGCCGACCACTCAATAAACAAACTCATTCAAAGGTTCAAGGTGCCGCAGTGGAGCGATTGCGAAGACTTTGAACCTTGAACAGGCCGTTGTCTCGATGCCCCCGCAAAGGCAATCATTTTCGCCTACCCGAAACCGGTGGTGGTCGCTGTCGGTCGCTTCCATTGCCACGTTGATCGTCACCGTGGACACGGGGCAGCTGAGCATCGCCCTGCCGTTGATCATCAAAGAGTTCGACGCCGATCTGGCGCTGGCGAGTTGGATAGCGCTCGTTTACGCCCTGATCACGGCGTCGCTTTATTTACCCTGTGGCAGAATGTCGGATTTGTTCGGGCTTGGAAAATTATTCCTCGGCGGCTTTGTTTTGTATTCTCTCAGTTCCTTTGCCGCCGGAGTAGCCCAGGGACCCGGCCAATTGGTTTTCTGTCGCGCGCTTCAAGCCGCCGGCAGCGCGCTTATCATGGCGAACAATTTCGCTTTGGTCACCGCGCTGTTTCCACCCGAGGAGCGCGGCCGGGCGATGGGCATTGCCGGCGGCACCATTTCTGCGCTCGGTTATTCACTCGGTCCCGTGCTTGGCGGCCTTCTCACGCACGCTTTCGGTTGGCGCTCGAATTTTTATCTCTCCGGCACACTCGCTCTAGTTGGTTTTTTCGCGGCGCGGGCGCTGCTGCCGCCGGAGAGCTTCAAGGGCGCAAGCTCCAATAAAGAGCCGTTTGACTTCGCCGGCGCCGTTAGTTTTGCGCTCGCGATCTCGACGCTGCTATCGGCGCTTGCCCTTGCGCAAAAAGGTCAACCACGGGATTCTCTGGTGGTCGTCGCCGCGCTTGCCGGTGCCGCGCTGCTGGGGTTTTTCATCTGGTGGGAAAATCGCGTCCGGCATCCCATCCTCGACCTGAATATTTTTCGCATTGCCGCCTTCACGCTGGGCAACTTGGCGCGATGGTTCAGCTTCATCACCATGAGCGTAAGCAATCTGCTGATGCCGTTCTTTCTGCAGCTCGCGATGGGTCTCGATCCGCTGCGCACGGGAATTCTCGTGGCGCCGACATCGGTCGCGATGGCGCTTCTGGCGCCGCTCACCGGCTGGATGTCGGAAAAATTCGCGCCGGAGCGGCTCTGCGCCATTGGATTGGCGGTCAACGGCGTTGCCTTGATCCTGCTCAGCTTTCTGCAACCCGAATCGAGCGCCTTGGATGTGATCTTTGGCTTGGGGTTAATGGGCGTCGGCATGGGCATTTTTCAAACGCCGAATAATAATCTGCTGATGAGCTCGGTGCCGCGCCATCGCCTGGGCGTCGGGTCATCGGTCCTATCGATCGTGCGCAGTCTTGGGTATTCCCTCGGCGCAACACTGGCAGCGACCATCGTCAGTCATTTTCTTCGGGTATCGACGGGCGCGACCTCATTGCAAAATCTCGCCGGCCGCTCGGGCATTGCCGCAGACTTGGTTGTCCTCGCGGGGTTTCTGCGGGGTTATCGTTACGCGTTTCTAATCGCCGCGGCGGTTGCGTTCGCAGGAGCGGTCATTAGTTTGTGGCCGGCGGCCGATCACCGCGATCAGGAGCGGGTCTTGTGATTGTTGTGGGAGTGTCGGAAAAGAAACAACGATATGCGACTTGGCAGGAATCGCAGATCCGGATCATCAAGGGTCGAGCGTGGCCGACGCGACTTCGTC
>CAMLCX010000514.1 GCA_946478635.1 uncultured Pseudomonadota bacterium | reverse complement strand
TGCCTCACTTCGCTCAGCCACTCTTCATGCACATCCACCCAGATCGTGTCCGAATCATGGCAAGTTGAAACCTCGCTCAGATCGAATTTGACCGTGTAAAGCGGTTTATGGATGCCGCGGTGGTCTCTGACGTTTTCCAAAATACCGTGCACCGAGCCAATGACGCCGCGCTTGCCGCGGATGTATTTCGGCGTGCGCGGGTTGCCGGTGGGATTTTCGACGGCGACCATGACCGCGTCACCGATTTTGTATTTGCTGCTGGACTCCATAATTCTTTCTCAATCCGGCCGGACTCGGGGCGCTTCCGGCGTTGATCCCAATCTCTCGGCTTCTTTTTGCTGCGCAGGCTCGAGCGCGTAGCCGGCGCCGAGCAAACTGTCGACGGTAACGAGTTTGGCCAATTCATCTTCCGACATTCCTTTCGTGCCGGCCGGCCGTTCGGGCAAGACGAAATAGCGCACGTCGGAGGTGCTGTCCCATACCCGGACCTCTTTTTTGGCGGGCACCTCCAACTGAAACATTTCTTTGGCGCAGGCGCGCGGATTTTGCACAATGTTGGTTCGGTAGCTCTCGTGCTTATACCACCACGGCGTATCACCGAGAATGTCGTAGGGGTAACAAGAGCACAGCGTGCAAACGATCAGGTTATGCACTTTGTCGGTATTCTCCACGACGACCAGCTTGCCGACCTTGCCTTGATGCACGCCCATTTCACGGAGCGCTTCCCGGCCTATCGTAAGCAGCGCTTCCTTGAACTCCGGATCCGTCCATGCCTTGGCGACGATCACGCCGCCTGCCCACGGCCGCTCTTCATGGAGCTGTTTCCAGCGTTGCTCCAATTCTTCGCGAGTGGACCAGCCGCGCTTGATCAGCGCTTGAACGAATACCTCGAGCATTTCCTGGTAATCCGTTAGATCTTGTTCCAGATTCACCATACGCTCCTGGAGCGTGCCATGGTGTTCTTTCTTTTTGATTTTGAAGAAGTCATCGTAGTCGCCGCGCTCTTTGCGATTGTCTTCGGTCACCATGTCCATGGCTTCGACGGCCCGCGCCGAGACCAGCGCAATGCCTTTGACGTATTCATCGAGCCATTCTTCCAAGTAGCGCACCCGCGCCTCGATGTTTTTTCCTTCCGGTTTTCGCGGCTTAAAGAATTGATTCTTGCGTTTGAGCGCTACCCGGGCTTTGAGTAAATCTGAGAAGGTCACCACGTTGCGCCGCAGTAAATAGAAAATGCGCGGTTCGAAGCGCTTGGCCCGGTAGTATTCCAAATCTTCCTCGACGGCCTTGATGTGTGCTTCGTAGTCATGCATGTGGCCTTCAAAGGGCTTGTGGCCATGTTTCCCCGACATAAGATCCTCCGAACTCAATGCGTGTCGAAAATTTCCTGATACTCTTTCAGCTTCTTTTTTGTCGCTTCCGTCTCTGCGGCCGTAGGATTCAACGGGTCCGCGGCGGGAGGCAAACAACCCAATTTCATCAAGCACGCCATCAGCAGCAAGCGCGCTTTGGTCGCGGTTAAATTGCTGCCGGCAATCGCCAGCGGATCTCTGGTCGAATCGACGAAACCGCCGGCATTGCCCCGCCCGACCTTGACCACGGGCATACCGCTGAAGGTCGCGCGCTTGAGTGCTGCATCCACCGAATTGCTCATGGCGCCGAAGGGCGCCGATCCTTCGGCGATGAATCCCGCCAGCGGCGCGTCGCGCAGATTCTTTTCTATGCGCGCGAGAATATCAACCTCTTCTCCCGCGTTGCCAGTGGTGGTATCCGACAGATACCGCGCATGCTTCGCAATCGTAACTTTGGGGATTGCCGTCGCAAGCAAATTACCATCCGCATCTTTGATCCCAACAGCGATCGTTCCGACCTTTGAGCCTTGAACCCTCGAACCTTGAACTTCTCTCGGCAGGCGGGTCAGGTTCACCGCCGAATTGTGCGTATGCCGCTTGACTGGCTTGAAAGAGAACTGGGGTAAACCAGGATGTCCCATTCTGCCGATGATGCCGCCATGGCCGCCGGTGGCAACGTAACCGCCGGGCCGCGCATCCGCCTTTTGTACGTCGCGCGAGGTGAAAATCTGCTCGTCGAGGATCGCCACCGCGCCGATGCAATCCTTGCCGTTCTCATCGGCCCAGACGCGCGAGGTAATGTATTCGACCGAGTCGACGATGTTGCGATCGCCGTCGTTGGCGATCGCGCCGTGCGGGCGCTGGGACGAATTTCCCGCGATGGGCAGCGTTGTATCGATCAGGAGATTCAACCAGTAAGTCGTTTCTTCGACAAAAGGACTGCCCTCGAGCCAGATCGCGCCCACGTATTTGCCGCTGCCGAGCGCGCGCTGAACGACGTTGGTAACTCGGGCCAGCGCAGCCATCGGCGGTTCCTTCCGCAAATAACCAGGACGATAGGGAAAGAAGTCGACGCCGCGAGTCTCCGGCGCGATGTCACCTTCCCCGATATCGGTTCGCTCGCCTGCGTTGCGTCCCGTTGTGTAACCGCCCGACGGTAACGCGCGATAAAAATCGAAATCCGCTTTGGCTGTAAGCAACGAGCCGACTCCCTCGTCGGAAACCCCTAAGCGATCGATCTCCTCGAACAATCGAGAGCCGTCGGGAAAAAATGGCACGCGCACCAATTCCGCCGGCGCATTCTTCTCCGTCCCATCCATCTCCCACGCCTGTCCGTTGGCCCGGCGCGCCATGTACGGCAGCGGGTAAAGGCCGTCTTCCGGCCGCAGCGTCACCTCATAGACCGCCTTGTCGCTCGGGCTTGTGCGCTCTTTGTGAAAAACTCCTGACGCATCGAGATAACCGTCGGCGGGTGCGTACAGCTCGGCGAAATCACGCTCCAAGGGGTGCGCACTGTACTGCTCGACATAAGCCGTCACCGGCGCCGCTAGGCGCTGCGGGCGCAGCACATCGAACCGCATCGCCGACCCATCGGCATGATTCCTGGGCGGCAAGCCGTATTTTTCTCGCGCTTTGTTGCTCGTGACCAGAGGTTCGGTGTTCTGGATTGTCGCCGTAGGTCCGGAAAACACCGCGATGCGGGGTTTTTGATTTGCCCTTGTGGTCGCCACAAAACTCTCCACTCAATTCGATAAAACACGGAGGGCGGGTTTCAAACCCGCCCCTACTCACCCTTGCCCAACAAATAGTCGAGAATCTATTTCAATTCGTAGGGAATCTGCGCCGGACCGTAGCCCTGCCAGTATTTGTTCGTCGCCGGATCATAGCGGCCCTGGAGAAAACCTCCCGCTTTTTCGGCGCGCACGATGATCGCCACCGTGCGTTGATCTCCGCTTTGCTCTGCATGAATCTCGTAGGGAGGAACCAGATCGATTTTTCCCGGACCTACCTGCACGTTCACGGTCTTGCGGATTTCCGCGTAGTCCGGCTTGGAACGATCGTCGGTCCGCTCGTAGCGCTCGATGGTCTCGGTGCCGTCGAGCACTCCGTAAAGGGTCCAGTTATGCGCATGATCGTGAATCTGCGTTCTGGTTTTTGGCGCTTTGATCAAACCATTGATAACGAATTTAAAATCGGGGTCTTCGTAAAACAGTAAATTTTCCGCCCGTTCGCTCCCCTGCGAACAATCGGGCCAGGTCTGTGACAGCGCTTTGATCGAGGAATCCGCCAGAAGTTCTTGCAGTAATGGCGACATCTTTTCCCACCGCTTGGTGGGGTCGGCTTCAGCGGCAAAGAGTTCGCGCGTCGAAGCGATAAATTTTTGCACAGCGGGCTGCGTCATAGAGCCTCCTTGCAAGGTCAATCAGAACGATCCAGCTCATTATTAGTCTTTTCGCGAGGTATGCGTCAAGCAAGCCTCGGGCAAAATTCGCGCTCATCTTGTTTGTCCG
>CAMLCX010000513.1 GCA_946478635.1 uncultured Pseudomonadota bacterium | reverse complement strand
GATAAATTCCCGGGCCGATCACCATTTTTTTCGGCCCTTGCCAATTTTTCCACGCCGAAAACGCCCCCGGCAGATGCAGACCGTAATTGCCCCAGCAAGCGCCGAGGTAAGCGGGAATCGTCGCCTTTTCATCCTGCGCGCTGTGTTCATGCCAGAAGGGGCCGTCAAACGGATGTAACACGAAGTCGACGATCAATGCGTTGGTACCCGCGTCCGGATTCCGCAACGCTTCGCACAGCCCAGGCTGCGCCAGGATCTCTTCGTCGCGCATTGCCTGGGCGATCGCCTCTTTGTAGGCCGCTTCGCCATGCTTCTCCTTGTAGAGGCTGCGATAGTTGGGACGGTGCAGGCTGTTGCGCCAGTGGCTGATGAAGCCATGCGCGAGGATGCCGCCGTGATAGCAGCGGTGGCGGTAATCATCGGTGCCGGCGAACGGTGCAAAGATCGTCTTCAGCGGTTTTGGGGCAAGAGCAGCAACCGCTTTTGCGAGACGGGCAAAATACGAAACGCCGAACATGCCGACCATGCCGTTGCTCCACGGCTGGGAAGCGAGCCAGTCGATGAGATCGCAAATGTCGCGCGTCTCGACCGGACCCATAAGTTGATAGAATCCTTCCGAGCTGCCGCTCCCGCGCACGTTGAAAACCGCGTGGACATAACCGCGGCGAGCGTAAAAAGTCGAGTCACCGCTTTCCATGTAGCCGCGCATGGGCGTGAAGCCCACAGGAAGCATCGGCGGGGACTGTAAATTCTTATTGTAAGCGTGGGCGCCGAGAATGACCGGAAACTTCTCAGCGGATTTTGGCCGGTAGATATCGCCGTCGAGGTGCGTGCCGTCCGGCATGCGCACCTTGACGTCGCGGTCCACCACGACATCGTATTTTCGCTCCGATGTTGCCCACTGGCGCGTGAACATAGTTTCGACCTCCTTGACGAAGTCCAATTACTCCAAGCTTCGAAAAATGTCCAGGTATCATCGCGCGTCAAATCCTCGCCGTCCGAGAGGGCAGACACGGGGGTCTGCCCCTACAATAAGCCCGCTCGGAGATATCATGATTGATCGACTTACTGTCTTGACCATCAGAGCAGCGAAGGCTATTCTTCGACGCTGCTCGGATAAGGACGAACTCAAGGAGTAAAGCACGCCTGTGCGAATCATCGACCTGCATTGCTATCCCAACACGGAGCCCTGGATTAAATCTCAGGGGCCCTACGTCGAAGCTTTGGCAAAGTACTGGAACCGGGCGTGGACGTGGAAGAGCGAAGCCGAGGTCATCGAAGAGTTCAAGCAGGCCGGAGTGGAAGCGATGCTGGTGGCTTTCGACATCGAATCCGTAACCGGCTCGCCGCCATGCACCAATGAATATGTCGCGCAGATGCGAGACCGTCATCCCGGCGTGATCCGCCAGGCCTGGGGCGCCGTCGACCCCCTCAAAGGAGAGCGCGCGATCGCGGACGCAAAGAAAGCCATCGAGGAGCTGAAGCTGTTCGGCTTTCACTTTCATCCGATCATGGGTCATTTTTCCGTCGACGAGCGCAGGTTCTATCCGCTCTGGGAGACCATCAATGCGCTCAAAGTGCCGGTGATGATCGACGTGGGCACAACAGGGATGGGCGCCGGCATGCCCGGCGGTTTGGGCGCGGTGATTCGTCACGCGCATCCGTCGGCGATCGATCAGCTTGCGGCCGACTTTCCCGATCTCAAGATCGTCGCTGCACACCCCGGTTGGCCGTGGACCGAAGAGATGCTCGCCGTCGCCCTCCACAAGGGCAACGTTTCGTGGGAATTGTCGGGATGGGCGCCGAAATATTTTCCCGATGCGCTCAAGCGAGACATCAAAAGCCGCTTGAAAGACAAGATCATGTTCGGCAGCGACTATCCAAGTATTCCCTACGGACGGATCTTCAACGAATGGCAGGAGCTGGGCTACCCGGACGAGCTGATGGAAAAAATTTACTACAAAAACGCGGAGCGTATTCTTGGATTGTAGCTATTGCTGTTTTTCCGCTGCGCTTGTGCATTGGCACAAGCCTGAGATCGAAAGTGCCAAGCTGCCTGCAAGATCATGGGAACGCTCACCACGAAGTGGTTCATGTGCTCTCTGTCCAGTCGTCATTCCCGCGCACGCGGGAATCCAAGATTGATCTTCGTGAATTGGCCTGGATACCCGCTGGAGTTTATCCTGAGCGCGGCCGAAGGGCGGGTATGACGGTCCCAAGCGGCTTCTTCGTTCCTCTCGGCGCACAGATATTTTCAAAGGAGTCGCCAAGAGTAAGAAGTTAAAAAATGTATTAACGGTTGCGCTCGCGCACTGCGCCGATCAGCGCGCCGTAAAGAACCAGCGGAACTGAGGAGACAAGGATCATCGCTGTCAGAATATCTCCGGTGCCGGTGATAAGCTGTGCGGCCAGAAGCGGCGCCAATACCCCGGAGGTGTAATGAAGCGACATGATTATTCCGGCCGCGGTGCCGGCGCTCCCCGGCGGCGCGGCCTCCTGCGCCAGGGCGACGACCAAGGCCGGGACCGACGCCTTGAGTAACCCGAAGACGAATATCCCCGCTCCGAGAGCGACCGCGGAGTCCAGCCAATGAAAGACGACGAAGGCCGCGGCCGCGGCGGGAAAAGCGCTCAGGGCGATGACGCGTTTGCGGCCGAATTTGTCCGATAGGATCCCGAGCGTAAATGATCCGAGCATATTTGCGATGCTCAACAAGCTCATGATCCATCCCGTCTGCTGGAGGCTGAGCGCCTTCACCGCGCGCAAGGCGGTTGGTGTCCACGCGGCGCAGCTCCAGAAAACAGAACCGCCGATAAATTCGGCGAGGGCCAATATCGCGATCGAGACCGAAAGCGCCGATCTGACAGGTCCCGATCGCGCTGCAACTCGCGCCCGGTGATGATCGCGAATCCAGTAAAGTTGCAAAAGCATATCGATGGCGGCAATGATTCCGACGCTGATAAATGCCGTGCGCCAGCCAAATGCCGCCACAAGACGGCTTGCCAACACCGCTCCGATGGCCCCTCCAGTCCCATAGGTGACGGATATGAGACTGGCGCCGAAGCCGCGCCGATGCGGCAGAAGATCGGACATGATCGCGTAGAGAGAGGGCGCCGTGAAGCCGTAACCGATTCCCGTCACACCGAGAAAGCAAAAAAACAAAACCGGATCATAAACGAAACTCGCCGATGTGAACCCCACAGCAAGCAGGGTGAGCCCGGTGATGAGAACCCGTTTTCGACCTATAACGTCGGCGAGCCGCCCGGCAATGCCGCTCGTGAGAGCGGCGATGACCATCATCACCGAAAAAAGGCTACCGCCGGCGACTTCAGAGAGCGCAAAAGTTCCGCGAATTTCCGGCAGCGCGATACCGAGGGTCGCCACCATCATGGACGGCATCAGGTTGGAGCAGGGAACGATAAAGGCGGAGAGTCGATCCCGTCGCGCGGACTCCGGTAATTGTTGCGAGTCGATGGGATATTCCTACTTGAGCGGAATGAATGCGTAGTGGCGCGGCTGGTTGCCGACGACTCGGGTGATATGGCCTCGTCCGCTGGTATCCTCGGCGAGCATTACGTCGCCCGGGCCGAAACGGCGAATCGTGCCGTCGCCGGTTTCGATCTCGACCTGTCCGGAAAGTGTGATGACATACTGCTTTTTTGGTACAGGGTGGTAGTCGCTGAGATGGTTTGCCGGCGCCGAGCGAAACACGATCCCGTGCGCCGGTTGCAGCGCAGATGCTTCCAAACGACCGTTGGAACTGAGTTCGACCTCGATATCCTCGAAGTGCGATTCATTGTCCGCTCCGGTGTAGAGTCTGACAATCTTCATCTGCCGGTTTGTAGGAGAATCACTTGGGAAAAGCAAGGC
>CAMLCX010000512.1 GCA_946478635.1 uncultured Pseudomonadota bacterium | reverse complement strand
ATTTCCAATGCCCGGCGGAAGCACACCGCCGCCTCACGGAACTCGTTCAACGACATATGGCAAAGCCCTTGTCCCGATGCCGCGCCGAAGTGATGCGGATTGCGCGCCAGAGTTTCCTGGCAATCGGCGATGGAGTCTTTGAAATTTTTTCTCATGAAGCGCACCGTCGCCCGCTTGTTCCAGCCTTCGGCGAAGTGCGGCTGCGTTCGGATCACCCGGGTAAAGCACTCTTCCGACTCTTCGAGCCGGTGGTGCTGCATCGCGTCGATCCCGGCGCGAAACAGCCGGTCGGTCTCCGAATCGCCGGAGCGGCACCAGGTGCCCCAGAGAATTGCTTCGGCCGTCGCCGCGAGTTCCAGATCCTCGCCCTTGAGCGCTTCGAGCGCCTCCTGTTCGTTAGTGGGATACATCTCTAAATTAGACCCGTTCCATGTTCAATGTTCAAAGTTCAAGGTCAAATCTGTCTTTATGCAGTCCCATTCTTACTGCATAGCTTCGAAGCGGACGATCTACGTTTGAACCTTGAACCCGGAACCTTGAACCACTTATGCGATTGCGCCGATCCACTCCACAGCTTTTTTCACCGCCTCCTCGAGCGCATCTTCATCGGAGCGGCCCGCGCTTTTCATCATATGAAAGGAATGGTCGCCACCATTGACGACAAACAATTCGGCGCGTTTGCCGAGCCGGCTGCACAACGGCTTGAGGAGCTTGAGATCGGCCAGCGCGTCGCGCGAGCCCTGCAGAAAAAGCATCGGCACATGGACGGCGGCAAGATGCTCGCCGCGCTCGGCGCCGGACTTGCCGGCGGCATGGAGCGGAAAGCCAAAAAAGATCAAGCCGCGCGCGCCTTCGAGCGATTGTCGCGCAGCCGCGAGCGACGTCATGCGCCCGCCCATGGATTTGCCGCCGGCAAAAAGCGGCAGATCACCGGCGACCTTCTTCGCCGCGGCCATCGCCGCGCGCACCGTATCGGTGAGCACAGTCTCCGAGTCCGGGCGCTTGATGCGCTTTTCCATGTACGGGAACTGGTAGCGCAGGGTCGCCACGCCGCTATCGGCCAATGTTACCGCGACAGCCTCCATGAACCTGTGGCGCATACCCGCGCCTGCGCCATGCGCCAGCACCAGCAAAGCGTGTGAGTTCTCCGGCTTCAGCAACAGTCCGGAAACCGCGCCCGCCTTTTCGTTCACGCCGAAGTGAATTTCCTTCCCTATGGTTTTACTCATGATGATCCATTAATTGTACTGAGAATTACAGAACGCCCGTTGTTCCTTTTGTTCATTCCATGCTGATAGCAGATAACAGATAATTCTCGGCGCGGCCACTCCCAGGCACCCATTGGAAGACGGGCAGCAGATTCATTGAGGAAGATTGAGCTCGACATCGATCATCATCTCATCGATACCGGCCTGCTTGCCTGCTTCGAGCGCATTGAGCTTCACGCCTCGAATCGTCAGCTTGCCGTTACCCTTGGGCAGTTTGGCATGGACGCTTTGCGCCTGATTGATTTGCGGCTTTGAAAAGGAATACGGCCACAGCATTTTTTGCAGAGCGTCAAAAGCCGTACGGTAATCGCCATCGTTGAGAACAAATTGAAACTCTCTTACTTCTTGCGGCGCGTTAACGTTCTTTACTCCAGGCTCGTTTGCTCCGGTATTGTCCGAATTCCGAAAATGCCACCCTTCGATTTGAATCGCGTTGATGCCCCGATAGGGAGGCGTGACGACACCGCAAAAGTTCTTTTCCGCGCCGGTCTTGTTGCCCATGGAAATAGTCCAGCCCAACTCCGCCGGAAGGAGGCGGAAAAAAAGATTCGGCCCTAGTTGTCTTGCGAAGGTTTGTCCTTTCGACACCGCGCCGCTAAACCTTACAGTCTGCTGAGCGCGTGGCGCGTTATATTGCTTTGAAATCTGTGCGGTCGAGTAGGCGGCGGGAGAGTTTCTGCTTGCCCCATCCCAATCCTGCTCATGTCCGGCCATCGCGATGGAAAAAAGAATGATAGCGATCAAGGGTTTGACCTTACTTGGTTTGGTCGGAGAAATGAACTATCCCACGGCAAGCTACGGGATATCGGATCGGAACAAATAGAATTTGAGCGAAATTGTAGGGTGAGCGGAGTCGCCGCTCCGTGAAATCCGCACGAACACGTCACACGAACGCGAATCGCAAGCTGCTAGGTGGCCTGCCGCCGAATGAATGCGCTCATCGTGTCGATCACGCGCATGGTTTCCGGCTGGCTGGGAGACGGGACCATGCCGTGCTCGGGCAGGCCGTCGAACGTGTGCACCTCGATGGCGCCGCCGCGTTTGTGATACGACGCAATGAACCGCTCCTGCATTTCCAGCGGATGGTTTTTGTCGTTCGCCTTGAGCAAGAATAGTAGGGGCGGCAGGTCGACCGGCTCGTTCCCATCGACAATCGTCTGCGGGCTGCCTTCGGCCATCGCTTCTTCTGTGCGCCAATAGTCAAAATGAGCCTTGATGTGATCCTGATGGTTGATCTCTTTGGCATAGTGAAAGCGATAGAGCGGGCATATCACCGGCCAGCCGGCGATCACGTAGGCGAGGCTGGCATCGATCTCGGGATGATTGGCCAGCGGCAGCGCCGAATAAGCCGCATGCCGCGGTCGAAGCGCGCTCAGCACGACCTGATGGCCGCCGCTCGAATTGCCGAAAGCTCCCACCGCGGTTGTGCCGTTGAACTCGGCCGCATGCGCCTTGAGCCAGCGCACCGCGAGATTCACGTCGCAGATCGAAGCGGGATAGCCCGCTTCCGGCGGCTGGCGAAAATCCACAGCGGCCACCACGATGCCCTTGGCCGCGAGGGCCCGGTCGATGCCGGCATTATTATTTCGATCGCCGTTGTGCCATGCGCCGCCGTGCACGTCGACGATGGCCGAAAACGGTCCCGTTCCCTTGGGTTGATAAATGCGGGCGAGCCACGCCTTGCCTGCCTGGCGCTGATACTCGACATCGCGCTCTTCGACTTCGTATTGGGCGTTATTAGTCATGGCGGGAATCTACTGCTTCAAGGGCCTGCTCTGCAAGCTCAGCAAAACGCGATGCGATAAGGTGACCTTCCGGAACATTGCTGCAGCCTAATAAAACGATTCCGATCATTTCAATGCTACTCGCTTACTGGAAAATTTCTCCAGTAACCAGCGGAGCGGAATAGAATCCGGACTCAAGCCGACCTTGACAGGTCCCTTGCCTTGCAATAAACGACTTTGGAAGGTTACCGTACTACTATCGTTCAGAGTTTTCGCGGCTCGCGCAAATTTCCAATGACTGCCAGACTATTTCGGTCCAGAAGAGAATTCACCGCGGAGACGCCGAGTACGCCGGGAAAAGAATTTTATAAATCAAAACTCCGAACTCTGCGACCTCTGTGCCTCTGCGCTGAGTCCTTCTTGTGCCCCTTTGGTTGCGGCTTCGCCGCGCCGGGCCCATGTAGTGATCATTACAACGGGGCGTAATTTTTTTATGAGCGCCGTGGGAGGAACTATGTTTCGCGTAGACGTCGATGCCCACATAGACGAATCGGAAGCGACCTGGGAATACCTCGACGACGGAGCACGCCGCTTCAAACCGGTCACGATCGATCCGGGCGCAGCGACGGCGCCGGGCGATGCCCGGCCGCACCGCCTCTGGCTTATCGACGGTACGATCCGGCTCAGGCGCTGGCGCGATGACAAACGAACCGGAACTGTTCAGGCGACCCGAGAGCTGCTCGACGTGGGAGCCCGGTTGCGCCACATGGACGAGTTGCGTGTTGATGTGCAGGTGCTTTACCCGACTCTTTTCCTGCACGCTTTCACCGCTCGGCCGGAGATCGACGTGGCGCTTTGCAAGTCTTACAATCGCTGGATCGCCAAAGCCAC
>CAMLCX010000511.1 GCA_946478635.1 uncultured Pseudomonadota bacterium | reverse complement strand
TGAAAAGACCAAACACCACATTCTCGACACGTTTGCGGCGATGATTTCCGGGTCGCGCCTGTTGCCCGGAAAAAAAGCGATCGATTACGTTAAGACTCTCGGCGGCGTCAAAGAAGCCGCCGTGATCGGCAGCAACATTGTGACCGCTGCGGTGAATGCCGCATTGGCCAACGGCATGCTCGCCCACGCCGATGAAACCGACGACTCCCATGCGCCGTCGCTGACTCATCCCGGCTGCGGCATCGTGCCGGCGGCGCTGGCCATGGCCGAGCGCGAGCGCCGCAACGGCGCCGCGCTGCTCCGAGCGGTCGCCCTGGGCTACGACGTCGGCTGCCGATTGACGCTATCCCTCGGTCCACATCAATTTCGCGAAGACGGCCATTCGACGCACAGCTTCGGGCCGATGTTCGGCGCCGCTGCGGCAGCCGGAGCGCTGGCGAATCTACGAGAACGCCAGGTGCGCCATTTGCTTTCGTTCACCGCGCAGCAAGCGTCGGGCGTTTCATGTTGGATGCGCGATGGCGAACACATTGAGAAGGCCTTCGACTTCGGCGGCATGCCGGCGCGAAATGGTGTCGCCGCGGCGACCATGGTTGCCAGCGGTTTCACTGGGGTCGAGGATGTGTTTTCGGGCGAGCGGAACTTCTTCGTCGCCTACGGCCGCAAGCCTGAACCCGCTGCGCTTGTACGTGGCCTGGGCGCCACCTATGAAATCATGAATACCAACATCAAGCGCTGGTCGGTGGGTTCGCCGATCCAGGCGCCGCTCGACTCGCTGCACGAGCTAATCCGCGAGCATTCGATCAAAGCAACCGACATCGCAAAAGTCATCGTGCGCGTGGCACACCAGGGCGCCAACACGGTGGATAATCGCGACATGCCCGACATCTGCATGCAGCACTTGTGCGCCGTCATTTTGATCGACGGCACCGTCACGTTTGCATCGTCGCACGACCAAAAGCGGATGCGCGACCGCAATGTTTTGGCGCTGCGCAGCCGCATCGAGTTGCGCGGGGACGACGCGCTGTCGGCGGCCATGCCGAGCCGGCAAGGAATCGTCGAGATCACTCTGCGCGATAGGCGCACACTTACGCATCATACGACGGCCGTACGCGGCACCGCGGAGAATCCGATGACGCGCGCTGAAGTCGATGAAAAGTGTTACGACTTGATGGCTCCGGTGATCGGCAAAGCTCGCGCGCGCAAGCTGTGCGACGCCGCATGGCATTTGGAAAAGCTTTCCGATGCGCGAGCCTTACGCCCGCTGCTCCACACGTGACCGCGCAGGCAATTTCTGTTTTTGCTCAAGACGTGGCCGGCGCGATGTTTTTGTTTATCCGGAACAGGTTCTGTGGGTCCCATTTGCGCTTGAGCGCGCCGAGACGGTCGTAGTTCTTACCGTACGCCGCGCGAATGCGTTCGTCGTTCTCTTCTTCGGTAAGAAAATTTACGTACACACCGCCGGTTGAGAATGATCGTGTGTCGCGCCAGGCCGCACGTGCCCACTCAATATTCGCATGATCATCAGCGGCATTTTCCCATGAAGCCGCGACGTTCAAGACAAACCGAGCATCGCGGTTTCCCACAGCAGAATGATCTTCGGGGACGCCGTTCAGCACGCCGTCAACAGGAAACACCAGGATCGCCGAGTGAGGTGACACTATGCGCTGAGCATGCTCGATAAGTTTGGCCAGCAACTTCGGCTCAAGCCGAGGCAGGTATTCGGATTTCCAATAATAACGACGGCCCTTGGGCGCAGTCGCGTCTAAAAGACTCTGCTGGGACACATAGGATCGGGGCTGAATGATTTCGCCCACCGGCGAGCTGAACGCTCTAATCGAGGCTACGCGTTTTTCTCCGTCCTTGATCTCGCCGGTATGGCAAACAAAGATGGCAACGATGGGCCGACCGTGAAATTCCTTCTTGATCCATGGCGCTGGAGGTGCCATGCGAAGTCCAAGGACGCAAGTGATATCCGGCGGGGCTTGCTCTGTGAACGCGCGATACATCTCCACCACATTGTGAGCGTGATCGGCAGACCAGGCGATGGCACCGGCCATCAACTCGGGTCCAAGCGGATGGAGCTGATACTCAAAATTTGTGACAACACCAAAGTTGCCGCTGCCGCCGCGAAGGCCCCAGAAAAGATCGCTGTTATGCTTTTCGCTCGCCCGCACGACGCGCCCCTCCGCCGTCACCACATCCATCGAAAGAACGTTGTCACTGCTCCAGCCAAATCGGCGACTGAGATAACCGAAGCCGCCGCCAAGTGTGAGCCCCGCTATGCCTGTGGCCGAGACAAAACCGAGCACTGCCGCAAGGCCATAAACCTGTGTCTCGCGATCGACATCGCCCAAGAGGCAGCCGGGTTGGGCGTGGGCCGTGCGAGTGATCGGATCTACCCACACGCCGCGCATAAGCGACATATCGAGCATCACTCCGCCGTCGCAGGCGGCGAGGCCCGCAATGTTGTGACCGCCGCCTTTGACGGACAAGGTGAGGCCGCGCGTGCGCGCGAACTTTACGGCGGTTATGACATCCGCAGCGCCCAAGCAGCGCGCGATCAGTGCGGGGCGGCGGTCGATCATAGCGTTCCAGAGGGTCCGTGCTTCTTCGTATGCGGACTCGCCGGGGAGCAAAAGCGGACCGCGCAAACTAGCTCTGAAACTTTCGACGACATCTGGCTCGAGCATGGTGCACCCTCCCTCTAAATTTTTGTTGAAGAAGTAATCCTGATGACCCGCGGAAGCAAGTACATTTTATGTACTAGAACCACGCGTGGTTTAGAGCTAGGATTTTGGCCATGAAAGGTTACGGCCAGTTTTGTCCCGTCGCCAAGGCCGCCGAAATTCTAACTGAGCGCTGGACGTTGCTCGTCCTACGGGAGTTGCTGTTAGGCAGCCGGCGCTTCAACGATCTGCGCAGGGGTGTGCCGCTCATGTCGCCGACCTTGCTCTCAAAGCGTCTCAAGTTTCTTGAAGATATGGGAGTGATCGAGCGCCGCCGGTCGCCGTCCGGCAAAGGCTGGGAATATCAGCCGACGAGTTCAGGAAAGGAACTCCAACCCGTCGTCGAAATGCTTGGAGTGTGGGGCCAGCGCTGGGTGCGAAGCCGGCTCACAGAGGATGAACTCGATCCCGCCCTGCTCATGTGGGACATTCGCCGGCGCGTCGATCCAAATCAATTTCCCTCCCGGCGCATTGTTGTTCAGTTTGAGTTTTCCGAAGTTCCTCAAGGCAAAAGGCGCTGGTGGTTGGTCAACGACAAAGAAGGCGTGGATCTCTGCGTAACCGACCCTGGTTTCGAGGCGGACCTTTATATTTTCACCGATGTTCGAACGATGACGGCTGTGTGGATGGGCGACGTGTCACTAAAATATGCCATCGAATCCGACCGCATTGACTTGGAAGGAGCCCCAGAACTCAAACGATCGCTGCGATCTTGGCTGCAACTGAGCACCCTGGCCGGCCTTCCTAACCAAAATCCTGCGCGGAAAGTATCGCTCGGCACCATTGTCAACCAGCGACCCCATCCAGCAGCGACTAAATCTTAGCTCACGAACGCGCCCGCTCTCCGCGCTTGACGCTAATCAGTCGTTAACGTACGCTCCGCAGACGGAGGAAAAACATCATGTCTGTGCGTGTGGCGTGGTTTGCCTTTTGGCTTTTCGTAGCAGCGAGCGTTGGGGCCTTGCCGGCCCAAGCTAGAATCGTCGTCGGCGTTTCGACGGTGAATGTGGCGTTCCTGCCGATTTATCTCACCCAGGACAAAGGATTTTTCAAGGATGAAGGGTTGGATGTGCTCGTCGTCATGTTCAACGCCGGGGCGACCAATCTCCAGGCGATGATCGGCGGCGACGTGCAGATCATGGCCGGCGGCGTGCCGGA
>CAMLCX010000510.1 GCA_946478635.1 uncultured Pseudomonadota bacterium | reverse complement strand
TTTGGAATGCGAATGTAACAACACCGGGTATTGCCTTTAAAGAGTATGAAGCTGCCGCGCCTGCTTTGAAGTTACAGCTTCAATCCCTAGAAGTACGCGGCCCGAACCCTGATTTGGAGGGCGCATTTCAGGCTGCCGCCAAGGGACGCGCCAATGCGCTTGTGACGATTTTGAATCCGCTGCTTAATCGTCATCAAAAGCAAATTGCGGACCTCGCCATAAAGAACCGACTGCCCTCGATGTGCGAAACGGCTGATTATGTGGAAGCAGGCTGTCTCATGTCCTATTCGGCGTACGAAGCTGACCTGTTCCGTCGCGCGGCCGTCTATGTGGACAAGATCTTGAAAGGAGCCAAGCCTGCGGACATTCCAGTCGAACAGCCGACTAAGTTCGAGCTGGTGATCAATTTGAAAACAGCGAAGGAGATCGGCCTGACGATTCCGCCGAATGTGCTGGCGAGAGCGGATCGGGTGATTCGATGAAAACAGGCATGAGGTCCTTCGACCTTGCTCAGGACAGGCTGCCGGCAACAGGCAACAGCAAGAAAGTCAAAGTCTTCTGTTTCGCTCTCTGCGCAATGCTCTCTGCGCTTCGCTTGCTCGCCAACGCGCAGCAACCAACACATATACCTAAAATTGGTTGGCTATCCGCAGCTACCGAGTCAAGTGCATACACCGGGCAACAGGAAATCATTAGAATTCTGCGGGAGTTCGGCTATGTTAACGGCAAAAATATCGGTTTTGAATTTCGCTACGCGGAAAACAGACTCGACCGCCTGCCCGTTTTGGCTGAGGATCTGGTTAGGCGCAAGGTTGATGTGCTTTTTACACCGGGGACGCCAGCCGCTCTGGCTCTCCGGAATGTCACCAAGACGATCCCGATCATTTTTGCGGACGTTACCGACCCGGTTGGAGCCGGACTGGTCGAGAGCCTGGCGCGGCCTGGAGGGAACCTTACGGGTTATACCAGCATCGAGTCGGTTCTGGCCGGGAAACGGTTGGAGTTGCTCAAGGAAACCATTTCGGCGCTTTCGCGCGTAGCAGTGCTGTGGGATCCCCAGAATCCAAGTGGTCAACAAGAATGGAAAGAAAGCCAACGCGCGGCGCGCGAACTCGGGCTGCAGCTTCATTCCATGGAGGTTAGCAGCGCCGACAAATATGAGAAGGCGTTCGAGCAGGCGGTGAAAGCGCGCAGCGCCGCTTTGGCCGTACTATCGAATCCAATAGCGACTGTTAGTCAGCAACTGATCGCTGATCTGGCGGTGAAAAATCGGCTGCCGTCGATCTATGTTCGGAGAGAGTTCGTCGCCAAGGGCGGCTTGATGTCCTATGGACTCGACCAAAACGAGCGCTTCAGACGCGTTGCCGTGCTAATCACCAAAATTCTCAAAGGTTCCAAGCCAGCCGACTTGCCCGTAGAACAACCGACGAAGTTTGAGCTGGTGATCAATTTGAAAACAGCGAAACAGATCGGCGTAACCATCCCGCCGAACGTGCTGGCGCGGGCGGACAAGGTGATTCGATGAAAAAAGGCATGAGCCACGAGGCAAATCCGGTGAAAGTGGTCAGTCGTCAGTGGTCAGTAGTCAGCGCGAACGTTTTCTGTTTTGCTCTCTGCGCTTTGCTCTTTGCGCTTTGCTTGCCGGCGGAGGCGCAGCAGCAGTTAAAGATTTACAAGATTGGAGAGCTCACAGCCCGTCCCGGCTTGCGCCGCCCGTCTGAGGAATTCCTGCGAGCCCTTCGTGATCTCGGCTACGTTGAGGGGAAAAACATAGCTTTCGACGTCCGATCCGCAGAAGGTAATCCTGAACGGTTCCCTGCTCTGGCTGATGAGCTGGTCCGTCTCAAAGTTGACGTACTCGTCGCAAGCTCCAACGCTGAAGCCCGTGCATTCAAGAATGCTACCAAAACAATTCCTATTGTTTTTTATACCGGGGGTAATCCTGTTGAGGTGGGACTCGTTGACAGCCTGGCACGACCTGGGGGAAACATCACGGGTATCACTCTCATTTCGACGGAGTTGGTTGGCAAGCGATTAGAGTTACTCAAGGAAACCATTTCCACGTTGTCGCATGTTGCGGTTCTGTGGAATCCACAGTCTCCCAATAGCTCTCAATGGAAAGAAAGCCTACTCCCGGCACGAGAGCTGGGCATGCAACTTCATTCTATGGAGGTAAGCAGTGCTGACAAACTCGACACTGCATTCAAAGAAGCAATTAGGGCGGGGAGCCGCGCTATCGCCGTGCAGCTACACCCATTATTCGCGGCTAATCAAAACCAGCTCGTCGACCTGGCAACGAAGAATCGATTGCCGACGATATACCCTCGCAGAGATTTTGTCGGCAGCGGTGGTTTGATGTCCTACGGCGCCGATCGCGACGAACCCTTCAGGCGGGTCGCCGTCCTGGTGGACAAAATCCTCAAAGGTGCCAAGCCAGCCGACTTGCCTGTCGAGCAGCCGACGAAGTTCGAGCTGGTGATCAATCTGAAAGCGGCGAAACAAATCGACCTCATTATACCGCCGAACGTTTTAGCCAGAGCCGATCGGGTGATTCGATGAAAACAGGCATGAGGCACGAGGCAAATCCGGTAAAGGCGGTCAGTCGTCAGTGGTCAGTAGTCAGCAAGAGCGTCTGCTGTTTTGCGCTCTGCGCCTTGCTCATTGCGCTTTGCCTTCCCGTCGAGGCGCAGCAGCCGAACAAAGTCCGGCGGATAGGTTTCCTGACATTACTCGCCAAACCTGATCCTTACGAGGCGGCCTTCCTGATGGGTTTGCGTGACCTAGGCTACACTGACGGACGGAACATCAGCATCGAATACCGTCGAGCCGCGGGCAAGGTGGACCGTCTGCCTGCGCTGGCAGAGGAGTTAGTCCGGCTGAAGGTTGACCTGATCGTGGCCCACGCGACACCTGTGGTCCAGGCTGCGAAAAATGCAACGACCACGATCCCGATCGTGATGCTGGGAGCTGCAGACCCGGTGAGAAGTGGATTCGTCGCGAGCCTGGCGCGCCCAGGCGGGAACATTACGGGGAATTCCAACATTCAACCGGAGCTTGCGGGAAAGAGATTTGAACTGCTCAGAGAGATTGTTCCAAAACTCTCACGCGTGGCCTTTTTGGCTCACGGCGGCGATCCGGCACACAAGCTCTTCGTGAAAGAAGCCCAGGACGCAGCCGAGGGATTCAGAATCCAGATTCGGCCAGTGGTCATAAGCAAGGCTGAGGAGATCGAAGCTGCGTTCTCAATAATGAATCGAGAGCGGGCGGAAGCTCTAATTGTTCAGCCGCTGTTTATTCGAGCTCTCGGCCAGGGTCAAAAAATCGCCGACCTCGCAGTGAGGAACCACATGCTGGCAGTTTCAGACGGGAACGGCTTTGCCGAGGCTGGAGGGTTGTTGTTCTACGGACCGGATCTGACGGCGAGGTATCGGCGCGCCGCTACATTTGTCGACAAGATTCTCAAGGGGGCGAAGCCCGCCGATCTTCCGGTGGAGCAGCCGACGAAGTTCGAACTGATCATCAATCTCAAAGCGGCCAAGCAGATCGGTCTAACGATTCCACCCAACGTGCTGGCAAGGGCGGATAAGGTGATGCAATGAAAATAGGCACGCGGCAGAAGGCAACAGACAAGAGTAGAATAGCTAGAGTCTTTGGATTTGCGCTCAGTGCTACACTATTGGCTCTGAGCGTCCCCAACGACGCGCAGCAACCGCCAAAGATCCCCACTATTGGCTGGCTTGGATTTCGTAACGTAACCGATGCAGACCGGGGCACTGCGGCATTCCGGCGAGAACTCCGCGCACTTGGATACGTTGAGGGCAAGAACTTCGCAATCGAGTATCGATCCGTGGAAGGTCGGCCTGAACGATTTTCCGCGCTCGCTGATGAGTTGATCCGACTCAAA
>CAMLCX010000509.1 GCA_946478635.1 uncultured Pseudomonadota bacterium | reverse complement strand
TTGGCGCAGGTCACTTTAGAAAGTGTCCTGAGCGACACGGCCTCGGCTCAAGGCGTTCAAAATTGCCCGTAAAAGATTCAGGGTCATTGCGCGGGTCGCACGCTCGTGTGCTCAACTTGAGCCGAGTGTGTGGACGTAAAACGCTACAAGAATTGTTCGACTTCAATGGTCGCATGTCATGCATTTTTAAATCATTGCCTTTGCTGCACGTGGTACGCGGCAGTTGGGCGGAGCAGCTTCAAATTCAGCTCAAGCAGGAGGTGGCAAGTGTTGATCCGCGATTTATCCTATCTAACGTGTTACAGGCGATAGAGATCAGATGGGTATTTGTCGTTCGATAGTGGTATTGATAGAACCTTGACGTTACCTCGGAAACTTATCGCATGGAGGCACTACAATGAACCAGAATGCCAAACGTAACTTGCAACGCCGCAAGCGGCAAGCGATGCGGCTTTCTAAGCGCGAGTACTTTAGGAAAAAGAAGGAAGCCCTCAGTGTGCCAGCTGCCGGGAAAGATAAAGTGGCTTAACCCGTCTTTGCTCGGCGCCTAGCGAAGCAGCGTAGGTTTGTGATTGCGAAAAGCTGATTGAGGTGAAAAAACTCCGGATCATAGCCGTCGGGCCTGTTCGGCAATCGCAAGCGATCGGGTCAACCGGCCAAGGCTAGTTCGGCGGTGAGCCTGCCCGCCAAGTAGATCAAAAAGCCAAACACTGAAGCGGTGAAGACCGTTCGGAAAAACCGACTGGCAAGCTGTGGGAGTTCGATAGGCGTGACGAGTTCTAGCCCAGCAGGGTGTCATGCGCGGGAAAGACATTCCTAATCTTAGCGACGACGCTGTCAGGTCCCATGGGTTGGAGTTGGACGGTTTAGGTAGGACGGATAAACGCTGACTTCGCCGGATCACGGCGGAGCGCGAGAAAGCGAGGGAGTGCAAGATGTCACATTTATACGTGGCGACCAACGGGCTCTCGGTTTGGAGCAGCGGCGATCTTGGAGAGACGTTGCTACGAATGTCCACCGGTGCCGGCCTGTACAGCGGCAGCCAGGTCTGGGCGCTGGCGCTCCATCCGTCTTTGCCGCATGTGCTTTTCGCCGGCACCAATTCCGGCATTTACCGTCTGGACCAAGATGAAGAAAACTGGACGCATATACCGTCGCCGGCGGACGAGGCGATGCTGGTCACTGCGCTGGCGTTCGCGCCGGATAATCCCGATGTGATCATAGCCGGAACGCAGCCGGCGGGGCTTTACCGCTCCGAGGATGGCGGTAAGAGCTGGCAGAATCTGCGCGTGCCGATGAAACCCTATGCGTTGACCGGCTATTACCTGGGCGACAAGCCATATCCCGAGGGCCATCCCGGTGCGTATGGCCGCAAGCACTGGACCAGAGTGACGCAGATCGTGTTCGATCCCGAGGATTCTTCGCTCGTCTGGGCCGGTGTGGAGATCGACGGCGCGTGGCGCAGCACCGACGGCGGCGAACGATGGGAAAGAAGCGACCGTGGGATGAAGACAGAGGACATTCACGGCTTTACCGTGGTGCACAACGGCGGGCGGGTTCTTCTCGCAACGACCAACGCCGGCTTGCATGTCAGCCGCGACGACGGCGCGAGCTGGACCATGCGTCCGATCGATTCGCAGTGGCAATATACTCGCTCCATTGTCGAGCGGCCGGATGGCAGCGGCGTCATGTTCATGACCAACGGCGACGGCCCGCCGGGCACAGCCGGCCGCCTGTTCCGTAGCCGCAATCATGGCGCCGATTGGGAAGATGCGCGGCTGCCGGGCGAGGTGGAAAGCTCGGCGTATTTTCTCGCCGCTAACCCGGCGGACCCGAAGTTGATCTATGCCGCGGCGACCCTCGGCCAGATCTATCGCAGCACTGACGGCGGCGAAAGCTGGATCGCGCTCAAGCGCCGGCTCGGCGAAATCCGCGGCCTGGCTTGGCTCCCTGACTGATACGATCGAGACGGTGAGTTAAGTTTTAGAAAGCGGGATATGAGCGAAAAGTGGCGCGTTAAGAAAGCCGGTCCCGGCCTGGCCATCGAGGAGATGATCGCCCGGATACTCGAACCGGAGTTTGTGGTCGAGGAGTTTGATCCGACGCGGACTCTTGCGCAGCAGGTCGGCAACACCGACGTGATGTTGGTCCGCAGCGTGCCGGTAACGCGTGAGGTGATCGACGCCGCGCCGCGCTTGCGGTTAATCCAGCGGCCCGGGGTGCACCTGGAGGGCGTCGATCTCGAGTACGCCGCGGCGAAAAAAATTCCCGTGTGCAATGTGCCGGCGTCGCTGACTCACGGCGGCAACGATGTTGCGGAGCACGTCATCTTTCTCGCGCTGGCCCTGGCCAAGCGTTATCGCGAAGCATTGGTTTCGCTCGGCACGCGCCGCGTCGGCACGCCCAGCACCCATGTGCTGCGTGGAAAAGTCTTCGGCATCGTCGGCCTGGGACGTACCGGCAGCGCCGTGGTTCAGATGGCGCGCGGCTTCGGCATGCGCGTCTGGGCGGTGAAACGCTCGGTGAGCGCGGGAATGCGCGAGGCGATGGGACTGGAATGGCTGGAGACGGAGCGCCAACTCCCGGAGCTTCTTCGGGAGAGCGATTTCGTTTCGCTTCATGTACCGTTAAACAAGGAAACCGACGGGCTCATCGGAGCGGCCGAGATCGCGCTGATGAAGCCTACCGCTTTTCTCATCAACGTCGCGCGCGGCCGCGTTCTCGACCGCGAGGCGTTGCGGGCGGCGCTTTGTGAGCGACGACTGGCGGGTGCCGGCCTAGATGTCTTTTGGGATGAACCCATCGATCCAATGGATCCGCTGCTAGCGATGCCCAACGTGGTCGCCACGCCTCATGTGGCGAACATGACCATGGAAACCATCGAGACCATCGCCCGGGCAGCCGCCGATAACATCCGCAGAGTGCAGGAGGGCTTGCCTCCCATGCATCAAATCCTGAAATCTCTTGACTTGGGTCCCACGCGCGCATCCCACTAGCGGGAACTCCCTGTCAACTCATACGAGAATATAACCCAAGAGGAAGTTGTTGCGTCCGTTTGGGCGCCCTGAATTCGCACTTTCGTTTTCGATTGCACGCCACCGGCCTCCTTGGCTATATTCCGCCTATGGCTGCACATGATCACGATCACGATGAGGGCTCCAATCTTTCCGAGATGGATTTGCGGGTGCGGGCGCTGGAAACGATCTTGGTCGAGAAGGGTTACATTGAAAGCGTTGCGCTCGATCGCATCGTCGAGCTGTACGAAACCAAGATCGGCCCGCATATCGGCGCGCAGGTCATCGCTAAGGCATGGAGCGATCCGGGTTTTCGCCAGTCGCTTCTTGAGGATGCGAGCAAGGCGGTCAGTGCGCTTGCGGAAGTAGGTCGTGTGGGCGATCACCTGGTGGCCGTCGAGAACACGCCGCAGGTGCACAACATGATCGTCTGCACGCTGTGCTCTTGCTATCCGACCGATGTGCTGGGTCTGCCGCCGACCTGGTACAAGTCCTTCGCCTACCGTTCGCGAGTCGTGAAAGATCCGCGCGGAGTGCTGGCGGATTTCGGCGTCGTGCTGCCGGTCGAGACCGAGATTCGTGTCTGGGATTCAACGGCCGAGACCCGTTACTTGGTCGTGCCGATGCGTCCGGCCGGAACCGAAGGGTGGAGTGAAGCGCAGCTTGCCAAATTGATCACGCGCGATTCCATGGTCGGTACCGGCGTGCCAAAAAAAACAAGCGAGGTGGCCTGATGGACGGCGTGCACGATATGGGCGGCATGGACGGTTTCGGCAAGGTCGAGCCCGAGCCCAACGAGCCGGTTTTTCACCATCGATGGGAGGGGCGCGTGCTGGCGATGAGCCGGGCGATCGGCGTCTTTCGAGCGTGGACCATCGATACCAGCCGCTATGC
>CAMLCX010000508.1 GCA_946478635.1 uncultured Pseudomonadota bacterium | reverse complement strand
AAATTGCTTTTAGAGGCGGCGTTGCAGAGCGCGACCGGTGCCGATGATTTCGCCTATGCCTGGATTTACGGGGAGAAATGGAAGCTCTTGGTTCAAGCGACTGGAAAGAGCGTTGATTTAAAGAGCGTGACGGCAGAGTTGGAGCCAAATCAAAAACAGCTACTTCTTTCCGACCAAGGTAACGTTATCTTTAACAGTATCGCTGCTCGCAAGGGGAGGTACATCGAGTATATAGCGCCCATTACGGCAACGGTACAATCAGCACTTCCCTACGAACTACAAATCGCACCGGGTGGTATTAATCGTAGCGGTGGCGACCAGCAACCGCAGCAAACGATTGGTGCCGTAAGGCTTGGCTTGTCGTTGAGTAGAGTCGACGGATACATGGCGTCGTTTCTGAAGTGGCGCGCGTGGTCGCTCGTCGCGTTCTTGTGTTTGAGCGCGCTGGCTATCTATGTTTTCTCGGTGAAAATCACCCGTCCGATCAATCAGCTCACGCAGCAGGCAAAAAAAATGAGCCATGGATTGCTGGACCAAACCATCCCGGTCGAGTCGCGCGACGAGATCGGACAGCTGGCAACCAGCTTCAACGATATGGCGCGAGCTTTGAATGATCAGTACCTGGGTCTTGAGCAAAAAGTCGCCGAGCGCACGACGGAATTGAGGTCCGTCAATATAAAACTGGCGGAAGCCAGCGCGCACAAGTCGCGCTTTCTGGCCAACGTCAACCACGAGCTGCGCACTCCCTTGAGCTCGATCATCGGCTACGCGCGCTTGCTGCACCGCGAAACCGAAGGACAGATTACATCACTGCAGCGGGAGAATCTCGATGATCTGCTGCGCAACGCGGAACGGCTGCTGGGCTTGATCGACAGCCTTTTGGATTTCGCCAAGATCGAGGCGGGGAAGATGGAAGTTCAAATCGAGCCGATTGTCGTTGGCGAACTGGTTCAAGGGGCCGCCGCGACCGTGGAACCGATGTTACGCCGTGATGCGGTGCGTCTGCTACGAGATATACCGGCGGAGTTGCCGCCGCTTTATACCGACCGGGAAAAACTGCGGCAGATTATTTTGAATTTGTTGGGCAACGCGGTGAAATTTACCGATCGGGGAGAGATAAGAATCTCGGCATACCAGGAGAACGGCAACTTCAAGCTGGCCGTCGCCGATACCGGGATCGGCATCGATCGGGCGGACATGGATCGGATTTTCGAGGAGTTTGATCGGGGGCGGTGGACCAACGGCGGGAGCTATCGCGGCACCGGTTTGGGACTCGCCATTGTGAAGCGACTCGTCGATCTTTTGGGCGGCTCTGTCGCGGTTGAAAGTGAAGTGGGGAAGGGATCGACATTCACAGTGACGCTGCCGGTGGGATCTCGGGAGGCAAACTCCCTGTAATGCGCTTTGCCAATATTCAGAACAGGTTTTTTTTCGTCATTCCGGCCAAGCTGGCGATAGCTAGCGCGCGCCGGAATCCAGGATGGGATGGGCCTGGGTTCCCGCTTTCGCGGGAACGACGGACGGAAGTCCTTGATTGATGCAAGAGCGGTAACCAAATCATGAGTGATAAAATTCTCATCGCGGACGACGAACCGTCCAACCGAAGGATCCTGGCGCAAGAACTCACTCACAAGGGGTTTGCCGTCGATACGGCGCGCGGCGGCAGAGAGGCTTTGACAAAAATAGAATCGGCTCCGCCGGATCTGGTGATTCTCGATTATATGATGCCCGATATGAACGGGCTCGACGTGCTGAAAGAACTGCGCCAGAGGGGCAACGATACCCCGGTGATTTTAATAACCGCCTACGGTTCGGTGGAACGGGCCGTCGAAGTGATGAAAGCCGGAGCGTACGATTTCATCACGCGGCCTTTCGATCCGGATCATATCGAGCTGGTGGTTCGCAAGGCGATTGAACGGCAAACGCTCAAGCGCGAAGTCGAAGTACTCTCGGAAGAAAGCCGTGACCGGTATCATTTGATCGTCGGCGAAAGTCCGAAGATGAAACTCGCGGTGGACATGGCGCGGAAGGCGGCCGCCAGCAATTCGACGGTGTTGCTTCTCGGAGAGAGCGGCACGGGCAAAGAGCTGTTTGCCCGGTTCATTCATAATCAAAGCGAACGCGCCAATCGGCCGTTCATTGCAATCAACTCGGTGGGTCTATCGAAGGAGCTGCTCGAGAGCGATCTGTTCGGCCACGAGCAGGGAGCGTTCACCGGCGCGCATAGGATGAAAAAGGGCAAAATCGAACTGGCCAATGGCGGCACGATCTTCTTCGACGAGATCGGCGATATCTCGCGCGAGATGCAGGCGAAGCTGTTGAGATTTCTTCAAGAGCGGGAATTCGAGCGGGTCGGCGGCGTCACGTCGATCTCCGTCGATGTCAGAGTGATCGCCGCGACCAATCGCGATCTTGGTGGCGCGGTCAAGAGCGGGGCTTTCCGCGACGATCTTTATCACCGTCTTAATGTCGTGGCGATCACGCCGCCGCCGCTGCGAGACCGTAAGGAGGATATTCCCATTCTGGCCGATTTTTTTCTGCAAAAATTTTCCCGCGCGGCTCGACGCAGCGTCACCAGGTTCAGCGAAGAAGCTCAGTCGAGAATGACGGCCTATGAATGGCCCGGTAATGTGCGAGAATTGGCCAACGCCATCGAACACGCCGTGGTGCTCGGCTCGGGTGAGGTTGTGGAAGCGACGGATTTGCCGTCCCGCTTTGCGGGGGAATCCTTTTTGCCACGCTCGGAAGATGTATCCTATCGCGATGGCGTGAATGCCGCGCGCAAAGATCTCGTCGTCCAAGCGCTGCACAAGACCGATGGCAATCGCGCCGCCGCGGCGAGATTGCTCGGGCTCGAAACGAAATATTTTCTCAGGTTGATGAAATCGCTGCGGATCGAGTGAAGCGATTAACTGCGCTGCAAATCCATACGCGTCCAGGCGCGCTCGTAAAACGAACTTCGAAACAGGGCGGCGTTGGCTTTGCCGGGCTCTTAATGATTTGACGACGGAGGTCTGGGAGAGTACGATATGTAGTGACATTACTACAATAGGTGAGGTTTCGTATGCGTATGGGATTAAGAGAGGCCAATCAGCAGTTCTCCAAGGCGATCAAAGCCGTCAAGGCGGGAAGGGAAGTGGTGTTGACGGAGCGGGGAAAGCCTATCGCGGTGATTAAGCCGCTGGAGCCGCAGGAGAAACAAGATGCGGTGATCCGGCGGTTGGAGGCCGAAGGTATACTGCGCTCTGGTGCAAAAAGTGGCAAGCCCATGCCCATTTGGCGCTCCCCCGTCCGGGTCAAAGGAAAACCGATGTCCCAGACAATTAGCGAGGAGCGCGACGAGCGATGACCGTCGGTTATTTCGATACGAGCGTTCTGGTTAAAAACTACATCCAAGAAAAAGGATCAGCAAGCGCCCATGCGCTGTTGCGGCGTCACACGTTCATTTCATCGTCGATCACTCCCGTTGAGCTGATGTCCGCCTTAACGAAAAAACTATCTACAGGTGAACTACTGGTGGACGACCTGCCGGCAATTCTGGCTCGCATCCGAAAGGATCGGCCATATTGGAAATTGATGGATGTAAGCGCGTCTGTGTTGCGCCAAGGAGAAGAGCTTATTCAAAAAACCAGAATGAGAACCCTAGACGCTATCCATGTGGCCTCCCTGGCTACGTTTCAAGAAGCTTCAGGGATGCGGAGTCCGTTCATCACGGCGGACGGACGCCAGATGGAAGCCGCGACCCAACTCGGCATGGATGTTATCTGGGTGGGTTGAAAAGGAGAAGAAAGGGGAACCATGCAACTTTCGGGATCGTGATAGAGCGGACGCTGATCATCGTCACGAAAATTGCGGGTCCCTGACTAGTGTTTCTACACCTTGAATCCATGCTCCCGGTACCATTTCTCCGCGCCGGGGTGGA
>CAMLCX010000507.1 GCA_946478635.1 uncultured Pseudomonadota bacterium | reverse complement strand
GCTTTAGGGTCGTTGCCGAAGCGCACGGTGCCGACCTGGTGGGCGACGCCGGCCAACGGAATCCTCTGACCGACGAAGAGATTGCGCGCAAACAAGCCTTCGTGACATTGATGCCCGTGCACTTTGCATTGGCTCTGCTGCTGCATGAGATCTTTCAATTTGGCGATCAGGCGCTTGTGGCCTTCTTCGTTGTTCGGACTGTAGCTGAGCACGATGCCGCCCTCGGCGTCGAGCGTCACGCGGTTGTTGGGATCGGGGAGGTCTTCCGAGGTGAGCCAGAAATCAAGGGAATGCCTGGCCATCAAATCCAGGGTCCAGCCCGGCGTCAGAGCAGGGGCGCCGCCTTTCAAAGTCTCGCCGTCGAGCTTGCCGACGAAAGAGATATGGCCCATCGGATAATTCCAACCGGCGGTGCCGAAATAGAAGTCGTTCACGGAAAGCGATTTTTGAAAGATCGTCGGGTTCGGGCATTTCGATAGCGCCATTAAAACCGAATTCGTGTGGCCCATATAGTGGCGCCCGACGATATCGGAGCTATTGGCAAGGCCGCGCGGATGCTTGTCGTTCGCGGAGCGGAGCAATAGCGCGGCGGAGTTGATCGCGCCGCAGGAAGACACCACGATGTCCGCCGAGAGTTCTTCGCGGCCGCCGTTGCGGCGGATGACGACCGTGGATACTTTGCGGCCTGAATTGTCAGTGAGCAAATTTTCGACGTAAGCGCCGGTCATTAACGAAACATTGGAATGTTGAAGGGCCGGGTCGACGGCGCACACCTGGGCGTCCGACTTGGCATAGACGAGACAGGGAAAACCGTCACAGGTGTCGCAGCGGATGCATTTGCTCGTTTGCGGATTCTGCTCGTCGAGCATGACGCCGAGCGGCGTGTGAAAGGGCCGCAATCCCAGGCTTTCAAAGTCATCGGCGAGTTGCTGAATGCGCGGCTCGTGGCTCACCGCTGGATGGGGATAGGGAGCGCTGCGTTTCGGATCGGTCGGATCTTCGCCGGCGTTGCCGTGCACATGATAGAGCCTCTCCGCTTCGGTATAATACGGCTCCAATTCCTCGTACGTGATCGGCCAGGCCGGCGACAGGCCGCCGTGGTGCTTGATCTCGCCGAAATCTTCCTTGCGCAGACGAAACAACGCGGCGCCGAAAAATTTCGTATTGCCGCCGACGTAGTAGTTGGTATGTGGGTGCAGCTCCTTGCCGTCCCGGTCGTGCCACTTCTCCTTGGTCTGGTACTTTCCCTCGAGGTTGACCGCCCGCGGATTCCAGTTGTCCTTTTCACGCGGCACGTAACCGCCTCGTTCGAGAATTAGAATTTTCTTGCCGGTGGGGGCGAGTTTGTGGGCGAGGGTGCCGCCGCCGGCGCCGCTGCCTATGATGATGACATCGTAATGATTGCTCTCCGCCATGTATTCCTCCGTGAACTGCTGGAGAAGGGTGCGTCTCGACCGTGATGAGAGCTGTTTTATGGCTCTGGCAAATTAGATGTCAATTGGTTGCCAAAGGATGCTGATCTCGGACTATCTCCCGCAAAGCACGTCCTGAGCCAAGTCGAAGGGACGCTAAGGCCGCAAAGGTCGGAAAAACGGGTGAAAATCTTTGTAGGAATTTTTAACTTTCCCCTCCGAACTTGGCGACTTTGCGCCCCTTCGATAGACTCAGGACATGCTTGGCGAGAGGAATTTCCGAATCCGAGAGTCTTCGACCTCCGCGGTGAACCATCCGGATCCTATCGATTGTAATTTGTGACTACGATTCAACTCTTCGCCGACGCGAGCGGCGCGGTGGCGAAGTTGACGCCGAAGCGCCTACACCACACGGTGACGGCGCGGTATGTAGCGAGGTCGACGCCTGCCGGCAGCTCGTAGTTCTGATCACCGATGTTGCCCTTGATGCTGCCGAGGTCGATAAAACCGGATTTCTTAACCGTGTCATCGTCCTTGGCATCAGTGGCGGCGACCAAGTACACGTGCACGTCGGGACCGTTGGAAGTCTCGAAGCCGCTGAAGCGCAGAACCCGTTTGCCATCCGGCAATTTGTAAATCGCCGCCATGCCTTTGGTTTCATGGGCGATGCCGCGGAAACTGCCCTCGGCTACTTTTGTCGGGATCGCTGCCGGTGCATCGAGCGCTGCCTGGCCGAAGTTGACGCTGAATCGGGCGCACCAGATCGCGACATTTTTGAACTTGTTCAAGTCGGCGTCCGCGGGAATGTCATAGTTCTGATCGCCTTTGTTGCCTTTCATCGATCCGAGGTCGATGAATCCGGCCTCTTTGATCGCGTCGCTGCCCTTGTCTACTTCCGCGGCGGTCAGGTAGACATGGACGTCCGGACCGTTGGAGGTTTCGAATTCGGTGAGTCTTAGCGTGCGCTTGCCGTTCGCAAGTTGGTAAACCGAAGCGAGGCCTTTGGTTTCATGCGCCAGACCTTTGAAACTGCCCTTGGTCACGGCCAGGGGCGCTTTTTCAATCGAAGCCATGGCCGCGCCGCCGGGAAACTCCTCGTTCACTGTCTTGTTAATAAAAAGCAACTCCGGCCGAAACGCGTACCAGCCGATAGCCAACACGACAACGCCCGCGCCGATCATGATATTGCGTTTGTTCATGGGAAAATCCTCCGTAGATTAAAGTATGATCTGCATCGCGTCCCGTCATAGCCCCAGTGTCAGGGAGGAGCATTCGGGATCGATTGGTGTATTAGATGTAGAGGAGTGAGGGAAGGATGCAAAAGTTGAGCGCTGTGATTTTCTCTGACGCGTACCCGCTTTCTTTTCAGAAACGTGATGGAAGAGAACTAAAGTTGGTCCACAATCCGTATGCTGAAAATCCAATTGATAGAGGCCTTTTAAGGTCGGGTGCGAATATTGGGTTGAGGGATTGCAAATTCAGTCGAGAACTTGGAATGAGTACAATTTTGGTGGATCATGAGTGGTGCAAGTGAGTATGGTTGAAAATCAATGTTGCGGATAGGGACTTCGCGGATGTCGGGCAGGGTTGGGAGATCTGAATCTTGTTGATCAATTTTGTCGGACTAATGAGAGATTTCGCCGCCCATCATCAATCGATCGACCAATCGGAAAATTGGGCAACCAGAACGGCAGCCTCAAGTGGGTAGCGAAGCTTCATTGCTTTGGGGAGTGGTTTTTGGTGCGGTCGGTCTTGCCTACTTTGTTTACGGAAGGAAACAGCAACGTTTTGTTCCTTTACTTTGCGGAATTGGACTTATGGTCTTCCCTTACTTTATGTCGAATACAGTTCTTCTCGTCGTTGTCGGTCTGTCGCTATCGGCAATTCCCTATTTTTTTAGGGCTTGAGACAGTTGTGTCAAAACGCTGTGCATGCGAAGTATAGTGCAAAACCCCAGTTTTCTAATGAGCTTGAACAAGAGAAAAACATGACATCGAGACGCTTCAGAATTAGTTTTTTATTTGCGCAGATGATTTCATTTTCGCTCGCTATCAGTGTTGCTCCGCCTATGCTGGCACAGTCGAGTGGACGAGCGACGGTAGTCGTTAAGGTCACCGGGCTTCGCTAGTCCGGTCATAAACCTGGTAAACAAGGGAGCTGTCACGAATGCCACGAACCATAATCACAGCCGCTTCGCTGCCGGCTCGGTCGGATAATCTCTTTGACATGTATCTCGATGCGGCCACTCATGCGGCGTTCACGGGATTGCCGGTAGTTCTCGAGCCCCACGCAGGCGGTGTTTTTCGCGCCTTCGATGGCATGCTTTCCGGCAAGATTCTCCACATCGAACCGAAGACGCTGATCGTGCAAACATGGCGGTCGGCGAACTGGCCTCTCACGGATATGGACTCGGTGTTGACCCTTTCGTTCTGGCCCGCGCCCGATGGGGCGCGCATCGAGCTTGTTCATGTCAATGTCCCGGAAGAGGATTTTGCCGGTGTCAGCCAGGGCTGGGA
>CAMLCX010000506.1 GCA_946478635.1 uncultured Pseudomonadota bacterium | reverse complement strand
AAACTCTTTCCCATTTGGTTGCGGCTCTGCTGCGCTAAGTTCTTTGCGGCTAATTTCTTCTCCTTTGGTTGCGGCTCCGCCGCGCTGGGTCTTTGCGGTTAATCGTCTGAATCCGAACTTTCTTGCTAGCGCCGGCTGTAGAGTTCCTTGACGAAGCCGCTATCCTCCAGCTCTTTGAGCGGACGATTGTCGAAGAAACTTTTGGGATCCGCCTGCGCCGCCTTGGGATTATCCGAGAGTGAGAGGACCGTGCGGATCGCTTCCTCGGGCATATAAGGCACCTTCAAGAAAAGCGGCGCGAGGCTGCTATAAGAGTCTTCGATCATTTCAGTGTCCTTGGTGCCGAGATAACGGGAGAGCGCGCGCTTGGCGACTTCGGGTTCCTCATGGATGATTTTTATCGCCGCGAGGTAGGCCTTTAAAAAACCCTTGATCAGTTCCGGATTCTGCCGCACCAGCGTCTTGCGCATGGCGATCGCGTTGTGCGGATAAGGCAGTTTGAACGACGCGATGTTAACCAGTTCTTTGTAGCCCATGCGTCTGGCCATGACGGTGGTCGGCGATGAAAAGACTCCTCCCACGACCACACCCTTGTCGAGAGCGGCGAGGAGATCTCCCTGGCGCGAGAAATAGAGAAATTTAATGTCTTGTCCACCCTTCATGCCATAGCGGTTGAAGAGCGCGAGCGCCGCATGGTCCGAGGAAGCGCCGCGGGTGATCACGCCAAAAATCTTGCCGCGCAGATCTTCGATGCTTTTGATTTCAGGCTTGGCGTAAACGGTGAAACCATAAGTGGAAAGCCCGATGCCGACATATTCCAGGTCGGCGCCGCTGAGCACGGCTCCGACCACGGCGCCGCCGGTGAGCGCGATGTCGATGTCACCCGCGACCAGCGAGTGGGTGAGAGTGGCGCCGCCGGCGATATAAATCGTTTTGACATCGACGCCGTAGCGCTGGTCGAGCCTGTTGTCGGTGATGACCCAGAGCGGCATCGAGCCCCCGCTCAACTGGGGATAGCCGACTTTTATCGTGAGCGGGACAGTTTGGGCCGCGAAAACGGCAGTCGAGAAAATAGCGAGGACTAATGTGACAACAAGCCAATTAAAAGCACTCTTCATGGATCGCTCCCCGAAAAAGACGGCCGCGCCGGCCTCTTTCGTTCAATTTCGATTTGTTCGTTACACTGATCGCAGTTGTGTGGCCGAGAAGTGGGTCTTTCTTTAGCAGACCCATATCCCTTGTCAATAAAGTGCGCTGGAAATTTTGGCGGACCAGATCAAATAATGCGATGGTTCAGTTTGGTCAGACCCGTCTCGGAGTTTATTCGGAGCGCGGGCGAAGGGTTCGTAACGACAAAGGACCTAAATGTGTCATTTCGAGCGAAGCGAGAAATCTTTCCTCCTTGCGTCCGAAACGAGATTGAACAATCCTCGGCTATAAGCCGAGGGATTCTAAAAATGTCGGCTTGAAGCCGACCGCATTATTTCTCATCCGTCATTCCCGCGCATGCGGGAATCCAGTCTTTTCCGTTACGGCAGAAACCAAACAAACCTGGATGCCCGCCTTCGCGGGCATGACGATTTGGTCCATCCTTGTTACCACAATAATCGCTCATGTTCGCTTCGATAACTTTTCTTCCAAATTTGCTTCGCCTGAAGCATGTCCTGAGCCCTGACGAAGGGGCGAGGGATTTCAACCATCCCCGAGAAACATTAAAAAAAGGACATTCGCTAGCGCTTCTTATAAAGCCCATCGATAAACCCGTTGTCGTCGAACTCCTTGATGATCGACATGTCGGCGAAGTCTTCCGGCCTGGCGTTGCGCACTTTCGGATCTTTTTCACCGAGCTCGGTGAGGGCTTCCTTGATGGCGTCGAGAGATGGATAAGGCTTTGCCGGCACCAGCCGGGAGAAAAACTGGTAGCTGTCTTCCAGGGCGTCGTTATCGTCGGTCTTCACATACTTGCCGATCACCTTTTTGCTGAAATCCTTTTGCGTCTTGTAAACGTGGATGCCTTCCAACAGCGCCCGGGTAAATTTGCGCACGGTGTCGCGCTTGTCCTTGATGAACGAAATGCGCGCGGCCACCGGCGTGGTCGGATAGGCGCCGCCGAAATCCTCAGGCTCGGCGATGATGTTCATATTAAACTTGCGCGCCAGGTTGGTCACCGGCGGCTGGGCGACCATGCCGTGCACCTGTTTTGTTTGAATCGCCGCAAGCCGGGTCGGTTGGCCGCCGGGAATCTGCAGCACGGCAACGTCGATGTCGGGGCGTAGGCCCCACTTGATCAATATTTTGCGCGTCGCGTAATCGGAATTGGAACCGAAGCGGCTGACGGTGAGTTTTTTACCGCGGAGGTCTTCCGGCTTTTTGATCTCCGGCGAGACCACCATGCTGTAGGCGAGAATGTTGAGCAGTCCAGCGATCAGTGTCACATCGGCGCCGCGCAACCGCGCCACCACGGGAGCATTGCCGCCGACCTGAGCGATCGGCAGATCGCCGGACATCATCGCTTGCGTCGCCCGAGAACCGCCGTCGAGATAGATCATGATCACGTCGAGGCCGTTCTTCTCGAACAATCCCGCCTCCTTGGTGATCCAGAAGGGCGCCTGCGAGCCGGCGACGGCGCTCCATCCAATCGTCAGTTTTTCCAGCGGGGCAGAAGCGGTCAGTCCGGATCGTGGCGACGCGATGATGAACATCGCAATGACTAAAGCGATCGATTCTGTGATTTTTGAATTCTGCATAATGTTAGATCGTCCCTCCTGGAAAGATGGGTATCGCAAGGCCTGTCCTGAGCTTGCCGAAGGGCTTCACCCATCCTACGAGATTCGGATTTATGTAGGGTGGGTGGAGGCGTTTTGTGCCGATACCCACCACGTTCGACAAAGTGCCCGTTTACGAATAACGCAGGCTGCGCCGCAGGGCGACATTCCGGTGAAAACCGGAATCCAGGTTTGATGCGACTCAAGACGATGGGTATCGCTGCGCTCCACCCATCCTACAAGTCCTACCTTGAACGATTGAACCGTTGAACTTTGAACAAATTACCTACGCCGCGCTTTCCCACTTATCAACGTCGACTTCCCAACCTTTGGTCTGCGACAAGTCAAGGGCGTTGCCTTCGATATCGCGGAAGCGGAATTCCGCGTACGGTCGAGTCGAAGGCCGCGGCGCGATATTCAAGACTGCGCTCAGTTCCGCCATCGTGGCCTGCATCTCGTTGGTCAGAAAGCCGATGTGGTTGATGCCGTACTTGGCTTCGTGGCCTTCGACCTGGCTGTAGAAGGGGTGGATGGCGAGATTGGTCTTGCCGTCAGCGCAGAAGCGATTGGCGCGTCCCTGTTGTCGGCGCAGATAACTCGATGGCACTTCCCGCATGCCAAAAATCTGCGTGTAGAAAAGCAGCATGGTGTCCGGGTCGAGCGCGTTATAAGCGATATGGCGCACGCGGGGAAACGATTTTTCTTTGCTCGCTGGCACGCCGAAGCTCTTCGCCGATAGCGTAACTGGGCGGCATTCCGAGTCGTGGATGCGGATCTCGCCGTGGTGGAGATCATTGGGTTCCTGAATGATCATGCCGCGCGGATTGAATTTCAGAAACTTTCCCTTCGCTTCTTCAAGATCCTCGACCTGCAGGCCGATGTGATGCAGGCCGACATCCATGTTCATTTCGCCAAGGCCTGGACGTTTTTTAAAAAAGGTCAGGTTGTAATAACCGTCGGTAATGGAAATATCCCCTTCCGGCGAGCGGCCGAGTTCTTCGGTGCCGAGAAAGCGCCGGTAAAACTCGACAAGTTTCTCAGGATCGTTTGCCAGATAGGCGACGTAGCGAAGAGTGGACATGGGAAGCTCCTTTTGGGTTGGAGTAGTGGAGTGTTGGAGTAATGAAAACTGGAGTAATGGAGCATTGGAGTACTGGAGTAGTGGGTAATTCGGAATTCGATC
>CAMLCX010000505.1 GCA_946478635.1 uncultured Pseudomonadota bacterium | reverse complement strand
AATCTTTGGCGGCCGACTGCATGACTCTTCGGCCCGTATCGGTGGCGCCGGTGAAGCCTATTTTTCTTACCGTCGGATTGACCAGCAGCTCTTCGCCGACCACGCTGCCGGGGCCGGTGACAACATTCAAAACCCCTTTGGGTCCGCCGGCGTCCTGAATGGCCTTGTCGATGATCTCGCAGGTGCGCAGGTCCGTGAGCGGCGTCGTGCCTGCGGGCTTGACGATCACCGTATTACCGGCGAGCAGCGCGGGACCGAGCTTGTTACCCATCAGAGAAACCGGGAAATTCCATGGGACGATGGAGCCGCAAACACCCAAGGGCTTGCGTAAAACGATCCCATGGCGGCCGGTATCGAGCATAACCGCGCTGGTGCGCATGGTTTTCGCCATGCCACCGTAATGATCCAGTGTGTGCACGAAGCGGCGAATCTCGAGGATCGACTCGCGCATCGGTTTGCCCTGTTCCTTGGTGAGCAAAGTAGCCAATTCCTTCTCCTGCTGGAGAATCGTGTGGCCTGCGGCTAACAAAATTGCCCCGCGTTTGGACGGCGCCATGGCGGACCATTTTTTCAGGGCACTCTTGGCAGCATCGATGGCGCGACGGATATCGCTGATCGTTCCTTTAGGGACACTATCGACAAGTTCTCCGGTGGCGGGATTGCGGACTTCGGTCGTTTGCCCGCTGTCAGAATCGACTTGCTCACCGGCGACTAACATCTTGGCCATTGGGGTCCTCCTGGATTTTCGTCGAAACTAGAGAAAAATCATGTTCATAGGGGGAAGTCAAGAATTGGCGAGAAACGCCGCGCCCAATTATCAAAAAGTCGGTTCAATCCCATCGCTCGACGATCAAAGCCCAACGACTTCCGGCGTTCACGTCTATCTTGACATTGAGGGGTCATGGCAGCTAATGCTCGGGTCGTCGAGGGAAAAATTTTATGGCACGCAACGGCTTTAAAATATTTGACGCGGATACCCACGTTCGACCGGACGCCGACTTGCTGGAACCGTACTTGAGCGCGGAAATGCGCGCCAAGCTCGGGAGCTTCAGCGCGCATAAGGAAAGAAACAAAGACGGCGCCGTCACCTACCTCATGGGCGCGCGGGAATACAAACGCCGGCTCGGCGCGGTGCCTGGGACCAAGCCGGAAAAAAACGAATACATGCAGGGCTACAAGCGCCATCAACACGGCAAGCCCAACCCGCTCTGCGAGCGGGATCCCAATGTGCGGATAAAGGATATGGATAGCGAAGGCGTCGACGTGAACCTCATGCTGCCGTCGGGTTGGTTCGGCACCTGGACGACCGTCGACGATGTGAGCATCGAGACCGCGATGTATGAGGCCTATCATCGTTGGATCGGCGATTACTGTGCCGCGTTTCCGAGGCGGCTGAAGGGCGTGATCTGTGTTGCCGCGCGCAGTGTCGAGACATCGCTGGCGGAACTCCATCGCACCGCCAAGGAATCCTGGCCGCTTGCGGTATTTGTCTACGCGCCCTATCAATTTCCGTTGGATCATCCGGACTTGGAACCCATCTGGAAAGCCGCTGCGGATTACGACCTGGCGATCGCACTGCACACGTTTACAGTAATGCCCCCCTACGCCCCCGGCGGAGTGGATTCCTGGGACAACCTTTGGTTACAGCGCTCGGCGGCCCATCCGTGGTGCGGTCAGCGCAACATGGCGGCAATCATTGGCGCCGGGATTATGGACCGTTACCCGAGCATCCGCGTCGGAACGCTGGAGGCGGGGCATGGCTGGCTGCCGTCCTGGGTGAATCGATTGGAGGAACACACCAAGCTTTGCGCCGAGGCTTTGCCGGCTTTGAAGCAAACGATTCGCGACTATGTTACCGGCGGGCGTTATTTTCAGAGCATCGAAGTCTCCGAAGGGGCTGCCATCACCCAGAGCGTCATCGATCTCCTGGGTCCCGACATTCTCATGTTCGGTTCTGACTATCCGCACGGCGAGAGTTGGTTTCCGGTTTCGGTCGAAACGGTGCTCGGCTGGAATTTAGACAAAGATATCCTGCGCAAACTTTTTTGGGATAACGCGGTTCGTTACTACGCGCGCTACACGGCATGAAACCCACGACCAGGCTCCGGCGCTTGCTGAGGCGTAAGAATAAAGTGCTCGCGGTGCTCGGCGCGCCCAATGCGTTCCATGCGAAGATTATGGAGGCCAACGGGGTTGAAGCCTGTTTCGTCGGCACCAGCATCACCGGTGGAAATTACACCGGTCTTCCCGATCTCGGTATTTTGTCCATGACCGAGTGCGTCGAATTTGCGAAATGGATCGCGCGCAGCGTGAGCATTCCAGTGATCCTCGACGGCGACACCGGGCACGGCGGTATTATGGCGGTGCGCCGCCTCGTCAAGGAATGCATCGAAGCGGGACTCGCCGGTTTGCGCCTCGATGACCAGCCGCTCGAGCAAAAGCGGCGAACCTTATCGGCGGGCATCTCCGTCGTGTCGCGCGATGAGGCGGTTATCCGTTACCGGGCTGCAGTGGACGCGAAGGACGATATCGATCCGGATTTTGTCATTATGGCGCAGTGCTACGCGCGCAACGCAACCAATGGCGGCATGGCGGAAACACTCAAGCGCCTGCGCTTGTATGAAAGAGAAGGCGGCGCTGACTGGGTGCAGTTCGAAGCGCCGCACTCGATTGCCGAGATCAAGCGCGCCCGGAAAGTCGTCAAGGGCCCGTTTTCGGCAATGAAAGGGCAGTTGCCGCGCGCGCTGACCCTCGAAGAACACCGGGCGCTCAAGCTCAGCGCGGCCTGGTACACGTTTCTTCCAGACCAAGTACTAAAAATTTCATCCTGGTCTTTTCTAGAGGCATTTCAACGCCAGGGAATGGCTGCCTGGTATAAATTTCTCGAACAAAACTCGGGAACGCCGTTTAGCGGAGGTAGAGCACTGCCCTGGGACGCAACCGGAATGAGTGAGCTGACCAAGATAGAGAGCAGATATTTTTCCAAGAAACGGAGATAATGTCTATGCGGCGCGTTTTCTGGACTCTTTTTTTCTCGTTCCTATTCGCCGCGCGGTTGGACGCGCAAAGCGATTTCTACAAGGGCAAGCAGATGAAGATCGTCGTCGGCGCTTCCGCGGGAGCCGCGAGTGATCTATATGCCCGCGTCGTCGCCCATCACTTACCCAATCAGATTCCCGGCAAACCGGAAATTATCGTTCAGAACATGCCCGGCGGCGGCTCGATCACGGCGGCAAACTATGTTTACAGCGTGGCGAAGCCCGACGGCCTGACCCTTGGCGCGGTGACCGCGCCGGTCTACTTCGCCCAGCTTTTAGGCCGCAAAGAAGTGCAATTCGACTGGGCAAAGTTCACTTGGATCGGGACGCCAGAGGACAATGATGAATTGCTCTTCATCAGATCGGATCAACCTTACAGGACTCTTCTCGATCTACGAAAAGCCGCGGAAGGGCCACGCTGCGGCGCCTCAGGCGTCGGCAGCACGGGCTATTACATTCCGAAATTGTTGGTGGAGATATTCGATCTGAAGCTAAATCTGGTTACCGGATATCCTGGCGCAGCTGATGTGGATGTCGCGGTGGAGAAAAACGAAGTGCAGTGTCGCGGCACGACGATCAGCGCTTTTTTCGGCCGCGAACCCGGGCGGACTTGGGCCAAAAATTCTTTCGTCAGGTTTCTGACTCAAACAGGCGACAAGAGAAGTCCGCGCCTACCCGATACCCCGACCATTTGGGAGCTGATGGATCAGGAAAAAACTCCCGACGCCAAGCGCCGTCTGGCTCGGGTCGTGCTGGGCCCCGGTGCCTTTGGACGGCCAATTTTGGCAACGCCGGGAATCGCCTCCGAGCGCGTGCGACTGCTACGCGACGCTTACATGAAAATGCTCAAAGATCCCGACTTTTTGGCCGAGGCAAGAAAGCGCCAGTGGGTGATCAATCCGACGAACGGTG
>CAMLCX010000504.1 GCA_946478635.1 uncultured Pseudomonadota bacterium | reverse complement strand
TTCGATTTTGTTATTTGCCATCTTTTTTCATCTCCCTCGCCAAATCATTGAGCCGTAGCATCTCTTTGAAGATCTTCGCGCGGCGCGGATCGTCGTGATCCAACATCCCGATCTTGCGCGTCAACTGATCCATGCGCTCGTTCAGTAACGCAAGGCTTATTTCGTTGGGTTTGTTGTCAGGCATTTTGCCATCGCGCGAAGGTTAGTTTCGCCAGGTAAATAAAACCCTGAATAGATGGAACAAACTCGGTTGCCGCCATCTATGTAAACACCCTGTAAACAAATTCGGTGAAGAATGCGCCCGATGTGGACAATCTGAACGTTTAGCACAATCCGAGATAGTATGGAAAGATTAAATAAAAACGGGGAGTTGGCTTAACTCCCCGTTTCCCATGCAGTATTCGATTTTTCGCACTGCCCGGATTTTTACGTTCCTTGCGTCTACCTATTCCACCATCCGGGCGAGGAACGGAGTAGCAGACTAATTTTTAGCACAAACTTTTATGCCGGAAAATGTGAAGGCCCCTCCGGGTGGAGAGGCCGTCACAGTCGGCGAATCACAATCAAACGAATAACGGCGCGAGCACGAGGGTGATCGTCGCCAGGAGCTTGATCAAGACGTGCAAGCTCGGGCCGGCGGTGTCTTTGAACGGATCGCCCAAGGTATCGCCCACGACTGCGGCCTTGTGCGGATCGGAACCTTTGCCGCCGCCTTCGTACTGCCCGCTCTCGATGAACTTCTTGGCGTTGTCCCAAGCGCCACCGCTGTTATTGAAGAACGTTGCCATCAAGATGCCAGCGATCGTGCCGACCATCAAGAATGCCGCCACCGCTTCCGCACCGATGCCGAACATACGGAAAACGAGACCGACGGCGACCGGCATGGTGACTGCGAGAAGGCCGGGAACGATCATCTGCTTAAGCGCGCCGACAGTGACGATATCGACGCAGCGGCGGTAATCCGGTTTCACTGTACCTTGGAGAATGCCGGGATTTTCTCTGAACTGCCGGCGCACTTCGTTGATAACATAGTAAGCGGCTTTACCGACGGCGCGAATCGCGAAAGACGAGAATAGAAAAACCAGCATCGCGCCAAGCAACCCGCCGACAAACACCTCCGGCTTAGCGATGTTGACAACTTCCAACGGATGGCCGTAGTGAGCGACTTCGTCGAGGTACGCCGAAAACAATAAGAACGCCGCCAGCGCCGCTGAACCAATGGCGTAGCCTTTGGTCAGAGCTTTGGTGGTGTTGCCGACGGCATCGAGACGATCGGTTTTTTGACGAACCTCTTCCGGCTGGCCGCTCATCTCGACGATACCGCCGGCGTTGTCGGTGATCGGACCGAAAGTATCCATAGCTAAGATGTAAGCCGCGGTGCCCAACATACCCATGGTGGCCACAGCCGTGCCGAACAGGCCGGCATTCTTCACACCGCTCGCCAGGCCAAGATAGTACGAGGTGATGATGGCCACCGAAATCACCAAGACCGGAATCGCCGTGCATTCGAGACCGACGGCGATGCCGGCAATAATGTTAGTGGCCGGGCCGGTCTTAGACGCTTCGGCGATTTCTCTGACCGGCCGGTATTTATACTCAGTGTAATACTGAGTGATGTAAACGAACGCCTGGGCCATCAGGATGCCGACGACGCCACAGAGGAAGAAATAGATCCACGCGGACTCAGCTTCAGGATGCTTGGTCACATCGACCGCGAGCAGCAATTTGGCAGTCATGAAAAACCCGGCAACCGCGAGAATGCTCGTCACATAATAGCCGCGATTGAGAGCCGCCATGGCATCGCCCTTTTCCTCAGTCTTGACGATCATAATACCGACGATCGATGCGATCAGCCCCAGGGCCCTGGCGACCAAGGGAAAAACGATCCCTTTGATTCCGAAGTAAGGATAGAGTCCGACGCCGAGAATCATCGCGCCGATGTTTTCCGCGGCGGTGGATTCAAACAGATCGGCGCCGCGGCCGGCGCAGTCACCGACGTTGTCGCCGACCAGGTCGGCGATCACCGCGGGATTACGCGGATCGTCCTCCGGGATGCCGGCCTCAACTTTGCCGACGAGATCGGCGCCCACGTCAGCGGCTTTTGTGTAAATACCGCCACCGAGCTGGGCGAACAGCGCGACAAACGAAGCACCGAACCCATAACCGACGATGGTGAAAGGGATCTTTTGCGGATCGTGGCCCAGGGACTCAAGCAAAGCGTAGAGGCCGCCGACTCCCAATAGACTCATGGCGACGACGAACAAACCGGACACCGCACCGCCGCGCATCGCGATCCGAAGGCCCTCATTGAGACTGGAACGAACCGCGGATGCAGTCCTGATATTAGAGCGAATGGATACCCACATACCGACATAGCCGGCAATCACGGAACAGGCAGCGCCCAGGACAAACGATAGTGTGGTCCAGAAAGCCATCGCCACCGGCGGCACCGGATCGGCTGGGCTCGGCGTGCGCACAAAGGCATAGAGGAGAAAGATCAGCACGGCCAACGCTACCGACAAACTGATGATCGTTCGGTTCTGCCGCGACATGAACGCTTCGGCGCCCTCTTTGATCGCGTTGGAAATCTCCTGCATCTTTTGCGTTCCCATGTCCCGCTGAAGCACCCAGCGGGCCAAATAGACTGCAAAGGCCAACGACAAGCAGCTAATCGCGATAACAAACGAGATCATTACTCCTCCTCATCCCTGATTCAGGTCGTAAATTCATTCTTTCTTGCGCCACACATAGGCCACCCCGATGCTCAGAATATACAGAAGCAGCATCGGCCCGGCCAAAAGACATTGATTAATCACATCCGGAGTCGGCGTCAAGATTGCGGCGATGATAAAAATCGCCACCAAGGCGTAGCGGAACGACCGCAGCATGAAACGGTAGTCCCACACGCCGACCCGCACTAAAAAAAAAGTAAAGACCGGCAATTCGAAAGTCACGCCAAACGCCAACACCATGCGAAAGAAAAACGTGAAATAATCGCCGATCCGTATCGCCGGGCTCACGCCCATAGTTTCGTACTGTTCGATAAAATACTTAAACGCTACCGGCAAAACGAAGCGATAGCAGAACAACGATCCGCCGACAAAAAACAGCGTGGCGCACAGGACAAAAGGCACGACCCATTTCTTTTCTCTCTTCGATAACCCGGGGGCGATAAAACGCCAAATCTGATAAAAGATGACCGGGCACGCGAAGAGAACGCCGGCGGCGAGCGCGACTTTGATTTCGACGAAAAACGCTTCGGTAACGCTGGTGCCGATCAGATTTTGACCGGGCTGCAGGCTTTGCCGCAGCGGCGCGACAATAAAACTAAATACCGAATCGGAAAATAAATAGCCGATCGTCGAGGCAAGAATGATGGCTAAGACCGATTTGAGTAAACACCAACGGAGATCCTCCAGATGCTCCGTCAGAGTCATTTGAGCATCGCTCGCCACAGTCCACTACCGCAGGCCGATATTGCAAAAAAGGGGAAGGTCAAAAACCTTCCCCTTTTTCGGTTGCTTTAAACCGCAATAAGGTTAGCCAACCTTACTTGGTTTTCGCCTCGTCTTTTTTCTCTGGCGCCTTATCAGGAGCCGGTGCTGCATCCTTCATCGGTTCAGCCGCTTTCTGATCACCCGCTGGCGGCGCCGCTGGTTCTGGTGGCGCTGCTGGAGCTGGCGGAGGTGGAGGCGGAGCTGGTTCCTCCTTCTTACCGCAGCCCACAAACGTTAGAGTAAAAGCGAAGAGGGTGATTGCCGACAATGACACGAGTTTCTTTCCCATCCTTAGTTCACCTCCTTTCCCGTCACACGTATACAAAGCATCGTCCGTTAAGGATTTTTTATCGCATATGTCGATTGAAGATTCAAGCATGTTTAATGATTTGCCGGGATTCGTAACGCGCGATTTTTATCGGCCGGCTGTGCACCGAGTGGGTATGGCTACGCGCTAGCGATTT
>CAMLCX010000503.1 GCA_946478635.1 uncultured Pseudomonadota bacterium | reverse complement strand
TCACGTACTCGGACGGCAGCATGCTCAACTGCGGGCACATGCCGGCGTCCTTGATGACTTCGTAGTCGTCGTCCATTCGGTGCATCCAGAAAACCAGAAACTCCGCCGTCACTTCGAAGAAGACGACTTTCAAGCGCGGGTATTTTTCAAAGACCCCGCCGAGAACCATGGCGACCAGCGGGGCGACACAATTCAAGGGACGGCCGAGGATATGCATCGGGAAAAAATGGGTCTGGCGGTTGATCAATGTGCCGGCGTCGCCGAGCGTGCTCGGGTGGCAGAAAAGCGGGATGTCGAGTTCCTGAGCAGTTTCATAGAACGGAAAAAAGACGGAATCGTCCATTTGCCGGTCTTTTGTGTAACTCACCAGATGCGCCGCTTTGGAGCCCAGGTCATTGACGCAGTGGCGCAGCTCGCTGGGCAGTTCTTCGGGGCAGCCGGCCGGCATCATGGCCACGGGCGAGAGCCGGTCGCGATAGCCGGCAACGAGTTTGTGCGTCCAGTTATTGTAAGCGCGCGACACCGCGGCGCCCAGCGCTCCGGAATTCTGCGACGGAATGTCGATGGCCGTGGGAAAGATCAACTGAAAATCGATGCTCTCGCGGGCGTTGTCTTTCAGGCGGTATTCCATGTCGTAGCCGCCCTGTTGCCAGCGCATGACCTCGTTGCCGCGCTGGTTCGCCTCGGGATTATAAAAAACCTGGTGCGTCACCGGCTTTTTGAAGTTGGCGTTGGCCACCGGGTCTTCCATGGGCGAAAGATCGTGCTCGAACTTGGAATAGAAAAATTTGCCGTCGCCGATGCGTCGCGGCGAGAATTTGGCGAACGGTTCAGGCAGCTTGTAAATTTCGTTGAGCAGCCAACCGTCGCGCAAATGGGAATCGAGATCGATGATCGCCATGGGTGCTCCTTTGCTGATTTGAAACGTAGTACAGCGACGGGCTGAGCGTCAACAGCGAGTGGCGCGCGAACGGCAATTGCAGCCATCGCCTCCAGTGGTGTAAATGGAACAGAGCGAATCGTTCGAAGCGAAGGAGTTGTTTATGGCAATCAGAATCGGAACATCCGAACTCGGCGGCACGTTTTACACACAAGGACAGGCCATCGCGGAGCTTTTCAATCGCGGTCGATCTGCGGCGGATCAGTGTGCCGTGCTAACGACGGACGCAAGCATCCACAACGCCGAGCAACTCGATCGCGGCGAGCTGGAGTTCGGCTTCATGGCATCCAACTGGATCGGGCGCGCGAAGAACGCCGTCGCGCCGTTTACCAAAAATATCGCCATTCGCATGGTCGCGCCAGCCAACGCCGGGCCGATGTGCTTCGTCAAACTGGCAAGTTCACCGATCGGGTCGGTGGCCGATTTCAAGGGAAAACGCGTCGCCATCGGCACCAAAGGCAGCGGCATGGAGCAGCACATCCACACGATTTTTGACGTGCTGGGCATTTCCTTCGATAGCTTTACCCCCGTGTATATGGGTTTCGCCGAGGGCGCCGATGCGTTGGTGGCGGGAAAAATCGACGTGCAGTTTCATCCGCCGATCCCCAACAAGGTCCTGACCGATCTGAGCCAGCGTGCCGATATCCGGGTCGTTCCCTTCGCCCCAGGTCAAATCGAAAAGGTGCTCGCCCAGGTGCCTTTCTATCGACCGGTGGTGATGGAAAAAAATGTTTTCCGCGGCATCGTCGCGGATGTCACGCAGGTAGGCGTCATCAACGTGATCGTCACGCACGAAAGGATTCCGGAAAAACTCGTGTATGACATGGCGAAAGCCATCGCCGGCAATCTGGACGCGCTGCCGCACATGAACCCGCTGTTCAAAGGACTGAAAGATCTTTATGAACCGCTGCGCACGAAAGGCGCGTTGGCTTTCGAGTTCGGCGGCGTGGCGCTGCACCCGGGAGCGCTGAAGGCCTATCGGGAACTGGGTTGGCTCAAGTAAGGTCTGCCCTCACCCGCCGCCTGGCGGGGGCCTCTCCCAGGGGGCGAGGCGTAAGAAAAGGCGCGAATTCGAAGCACGCCTCCGCTCGGCATCGTGCTGATTCTATGATTTATATCCTCTCCCGCCGGGAGAAGACTAAGGTGAGGGCTCTCCGTGCTACTCGTATCGATAACACCGAATCTGGTTGATCGATGCAGCATGTTTTTTATGGCTTCCAACCGCTCTGGGTCACCTCGGCTTGCGCCTTGCGAATGTAGGAGAAATCAAAAATCTCTTCGGGCTTCACGTCGCGCGTGACTCCGGTCAGGCGCTTGCTCCGGTCGATGACGATCTGCTGCAGCCGCTCGGGAATCGTTCCGTCGCGCGCGATGGTTTTCATGTGATCGTCATAAACCCGCGACATCAGATCTCGGTCTTTGTGCCGGGTGAACTCCATGATCGCGGTGATTCCCTCTTGCCGGTTCGCCAAATAGACGCGGTTGCCTTTGACCGTGGCGCGCATGAAGCGGCGAATCATCTCTGCTTGCCGCGCGAGACGCTCGTCGGTGGCGGCGATCGAGGCTTGGATGTCCTCCAGGTGATCGGCGGTGCGCAGCAGCACGGGGAAGCCGGCGTCCTGCGCGAGAAAATTCGACGGCGGGCTGAGCGGCGATGCGTCGATGGTGCCGGCTCTGAGCGCGGCGAATCGGGTGCTGGTCGATCCGATCGGCACGAAGGTGACATCTTTCTCGAGCTGCAAACCGAACTTGGGCAACAGTTCTTTCATCCAGCCGTACTCCAGGCTGCCGACCGTCGATCCGCCGATGCGTTTGCCGCGCAGCTCCGTGACGCTCTTGATCGACGGTTGAGCGATCAGCATACCCGGAGGTTTGTCGTTGAATACCATCAAGATTTTTAGCTTCGCTCCCTGGACCGCCGCCGTGGGATTGCTCGCGGATCCCAGCTCGACGCTGTTGCCGATCAGCGCTCGCGTGCTGGTCAGTCCCGCCATGAGAATGATTTCAACGGTCATCCCTTCCTCGGCAAAGTAGCCGCGCTTCTGCGCGATGTGCATTGAAATATACGACGCGGAGAAATTGGAGACGGCGACGCGAATTTTCTCCTGGGCGGGGACCGGTTCAACGCCAAGAAGCAAAACAGTGAATGCAATAAAAATGAGAACGGGCGTGATTTTCATCCTGGCGTTCTTATAACAAGGCCTGGGCATAAGGCAAAACATTTTTGTCGGCATGAAGAGGCCTATTCCCATTAAACGCGATTCGGTTTGAGGGGATTGTAGGGGCAACCCCCTGTGGTTGCCCATCCGACAGGCCGACCCGAGGCTTTGCCTTGCAAAGTCTCGACGGATTGACACAGTATTCCGGGAATTAGTAGAAACGAACAGGTTAAGGGAGAATTCAAATGACCGAACTTCAGGGCCGCCGCGCGGATCGTTGGCCGATTACCAGCAAGAACACAGCGCTCATCGTCGTCGACATGCAAAATATCTGGGTGCATCCGCGCGGTTCGCGTTATCTGCCCATGTCGGAAGATATCGTGCCCAAGATCCAGCAGCTGCTGCAATTTTGCCGGTCGCGCCAGGTTCCGGTCATTTATCTACATACCACCAAGCGCAAGGACCTTGCCGACGTCGGCATCTTCGCCGATATCAAGCCGCAGACTCACGATGCCGATGATGAATGGAGCAATTTCGAAGGCAGCCCAGGCGCCGAGCTTTACGAGCCGGTGAAGCCGGCGGCCGGCGATATACTCGTCAAGAAGTTTCGCTACAGCGGTTTTTACGGCACGCAACTGGAGAATTTGCTGCGCGCGCTCGGCCGCGACACGATCGCGATCACCGGGGTGGCAACCAACGTTTGCTGCGACAGCACGGCGCGCGACGGCGCCATGCGCGATTTCAAGGTCTTGTTCCTGTCCGATTGCAGTGCTTCGTTCACGCAAGAGGAACAGCAGGCGACGCTCAACAATTTCGAAAAGCATTTCGGCGTGGTGATGGATTCGAAGACGCTGATGGCGAA
>CAMLCX010000502.1 GCA_946478635.1 uncultured Pseudomonadota bacterium | reverse complement strand
GCGCCGCTGCCGTCCCAAAAGGTCATATGCTTGACATTGGGCACGAGCGCAAGCTCGGCGCCGGGAACCAGTTCGGCAAGCCTTCGAGCCGTGCCCACCGGCGTGCTGCCGCCGCGATTGACGTCGTCCTCGGCGCCGCAAAGAACCAACGTCGGCACTTTTACTTTAGGAGCGCTGCCGAGAGTGTCCCAGGTGCGCCGCGCTTCGTAGTGATACTGATGCTGCTCGGGGCTCGTCTGCCTTTTCCACAGGGCATCGGACAGCGCCTGAACGACTTCAGGACATTCCTTGTAAAACTTCGCACCGAACGCCATGTGCGTGTTTTCGATATGGCCGCGGATGAAGCGCTCGAAGCCGTGCGCGCGTATCTCTTCTTCGTCCGTGTTGCGCACCTCGCGCGGCGCGCCGCTGGTGGCCTTCATTCCGGCGCCGGCGGCGGCAATGGTCAGGGTCGCGACTAAATCCGGCCGCTGGATGGCGAGCGCCTGCGCGATCTGGCCGCCGAGCGCAAAGCCGACCGCGTGGCAGCGCGAAATCTTGAGGTGAGCCAGAAGCCCGGCGCAGTCTTTAGCGAATTGTTCGATAGTGTAGCCATGATCGGGCTTGCTGGTAAAACCAGTGCCGCGGCAATCGAAAATGATCGTCCGGTAACTCTTCGAAAGAAACGGCACGACGCCGACCTTCCAGGTATCGCCCGGCCACCACGACGGCGGCGCGAGCAACACCGGCTCGCCCTGCCCCTCTTCCTCGTAATAGATTTCGATGTCGCCGATCTTTGCCCTGGGCATGGTTTGACCTCGCTTGTGCCTTTGTTTGACTTCAGGATTGACTATGGAACGGCATGCCATCCTTTCGCTTGGAGCACCGCGTGGGCTTTTCGCACAAGCGAAAAGTCGTAGAGCTTGTCCGTAAGCGTCGTTTCCTTCACTCCGGCAATTTTCAGAACCATGGCGGTCATCTTTTTTTCCGTTTCTCCCATCACGGTGCCGTCGCTTGTCAAGGTCGGCCGCGAGGAATCGTAGAGTTTGGCCGCCGTCGGTTCATCGATTCGAAGCATCCGCGACATCACTTTGAGCGTTCCGGGACGATTGTCACGCATGAACAAAAATCCCATGATGGTGGCGCGGACGAATCGTTCCGTCATGAGCGAATCGTTTTTCAACGTTTCGTCGCGCGCGACGATGCCTCCACTCGGCAAGACAAAACCCATATCCTGAAACGACCCCAACTCCTTAAATCCCTGATCCCTGGCGTAAAAGGAAACCGGCGCGATGAGCACCGAAGCATCGATGGCGCCGCTGACGAGAGCGCTGAAGCGTGTGTCCGCGGCGCCCATGGCGAGAATCGTCACATCACGGGTAGGATCGATTCCGGTTCCGCTGAGCGCTTCGCGCAGCAAGATATCGTCGATGGTGCCCACACCCGAAACGGCAATCTTCCTGCCACGCAGGGCCTTGATACTGGAAAACTCCGCTTTTGCGAAGAGCGAGTGCTGCGGTTTGTCGAACTGGCAAAACAAAAGTTTCAGCGGCGCGCCGCGCAGCGCGGTCGTCAGACCGGCCAGGGGCACGGCGGAAAAATCCACGTTCCCGCCGATGAGCGCCAGGTTCGCGGTTGGCGCGCGCATGGCGATCAGTTCGACGTCCAGTCCTTCGCCCGTGTAATAGCCGTTCATCTTGGCCGCGAGAAAAGACAGCACGGCAATCGTGTAGCCGGGAACCGCGACGCGGACTTTTCTTGTCTGCGCCTCGACGGCGGAGGGCGGGAGCAGCGCGATAATGGAGCATGCGAGCATGAATGCGGCGCCAATGAACCTCGCTCCCCTCCGCAGACGGCGCCGGCAGGCGCCATGAAACAACGCGCCGCGCGGGACGTCTAGGTGTGGTTCAACGGTCATAGAATCTTTTTATCCCGCAGACTTTGAATTGCCATCTCGTTGTATCCGAGCCTGCGCAAGGTCTCTTCATTGTGCTCGCCGAGCTTGGGCGGGCGGCACGTTAGTGCCGACGGTGTTTCGCTGAAGTTGACGCCATTCTTGACCAATTGAAAAATGCCGAATTCCGGATCGTCCACCTTCATCAGCCGGTCGAGAAATTGGACCTGCGGGTCTTCGAAGACTTCGGCGAGGTTATTGATCGGCGCGCAGGGCACGTCTTTTTCTTCGAGCGCCTTGAGCCAATGCTCCCGTGGCGCGGTTTGCACCGCCTTGGAAAGAATCTCGTGAATCATGTCGAAATGTTTTACCCGCGCATTCCGGTCTTTGGTTCGCGGATCGGTTTGCATATCCGGACGGCCGATGACTTCGGTCACACCGACCCAAAATTTCGGCGGGTGGGACAGGTGAATCACAAACGGCTTTCCATCGCCGGCGACCAACGCATAAACTCCGGCGGTTTTCAGCCGGGTGCTTTTTGTCGGGACATTACCGCTGAAAAGGTATTGAGTGATGCTGAAACCGATGAAACTGATCGTCGCTTCCAAAAGTGAAGTCTCTACCTTCTGCCCCTTGCCGGTTCTCTGGCGCGCCGCGATGGCGGCGAGAATGCCGTAGGCGCCGTAAAAACCGGCGAGATGATCGGAAAACGACGCTCCCGGCCCCTCAGGCTTGTCGAGATCGGTAAGAATACTCAAGAGCCCGCTCAGCGACTGGCCGAGCGTATCGTAGCCGGGCTTTTTACTGTACGGCCCTTTCTGGCCGAAGGCGGAAATCGAGCAGTAGATGATTTGCGGATTGAATTTCTTGATGTCCTCATAGCCGATACCCAGGCGGTCGACGACTCCCGGACGGAGGTTCTCGACGATCACGTCGGCGTCTTTCGCCATCCGCAAAAAGACCTCCCTGCCTTCGGGAGTCTTCATATCCAGGGTCACGCTTTTCTTGTTGCGATTCATCGCGCAGAAGCTTGGGCTATAATTTTTCGGCTCCTTGTCCCAGCTGCGGAACGGATCTCCGCCTTCCGGCGTTTCGATCTTGTAGACTTCGGCGCCCAGGTCGCCGAGCAGCATCGTCGCAAACGGTCCCGCGATGTAATTGGTGATATCGAGAATTTTGATTCCGTCGAGTGCGCCTGCCATTCAATTCACTCCAGTTCTTTGTTTTCGCGAATATTATGGAGCATTACGCTCTACTGTCAACCAAAGTAACGGTTGCTTGCGGAAAAGATCCTCACTTCGTTCGAGATGACAGATTCAGTCAACTGTCGTTATGAGCCCAGACGAAGAATCCCTTTTTCATTGCAGCTCAAATTGCCGCTTGACTCCGTTTTCCTGCTCTGACAGTGTTCGGCTGGCGAATATTTATAACTCTGCCGAGGGACGAGATGGAAAATCAAGCCTTTATCGATTCACTGAAGCGGGAGATCATTCAGCCGGGTGTCGATCGCTTGATGAGCAGCCGCTATTTCTCCGAGCTGCGCGCCGGCAAGCTCTCCAAGAAACGCCTCGCCGGCTTTGCCATGCAGCACTATCTTTCCAATCACGCCATCAACAAAGGGCTGGCCTACTGCATGGTGAAAAACGCCAGCAACCCGCCAGCCTACAATCAGTTTGTCGAGCTTTTCGTCGAAGAATCATCGCACCCGGCATTGATGAAACGGTTCGGCCTCGCCATGGGTCTTACCGACGAGGATTTCGAAAACGAGATCATGATCTTCGAGTGCGTCGCGCACACCGCGGGTATTATTCGCGGCATGTTTCTCGGCACTCCGGCGGAAACCCGCGCCGGCGCATTGGTCAACGAGACCATGGTGTGCCGTTATTCGGATGAGTTCAACGAGGCATTGGAGAAGCACTACGGGCTCGACAGCCGGGCGCGGACATTTTTTATCGTCCATGGCAAAGTCGACCAGGAACATACCGCCATGGCCGCCGAGACCATAGCGCGCAACGCCCATACCGATCGAGAAAAGGAACTTGTGCGCGCGGCAGCGCGCAACATGGTGCGCTTCAAGCTCGCCAAGTTCGA
>CAMLCX010000501.1 GCA_946478635.1 uncultured Pseudomonadota bacterium | reverse complement strand
TTTTGCGGATTTCGTAGCACAGGCGATAGCCGTCCATGCGCGGCATCAGAATGTCGGAAATCACCGCGTCGATCGGCTCGCGCTCGAGGATCTGCAGCGCTTCAACCCCGTCTTTGGCTTCCAGTGCCGCGTGACCCTCTTGCGTGAGGAGGAAGCGCAAAAACTTACGGTTTGACGCGTTATCGTCGACGATTAAAATGTTCATATCGGCATTTTTTGTTTACTCGCCGATGAGTTTTTTTACGCATTTCGGTTCCATGACACTAGCTTCGCGGCGGCTGGTTCAAGAGCAGCCAGTAGAGTCCCAAGGTGCGCACAGCCTGAGTAAATTGCTCGAAATCCACCGGCTTGACGATGTAGCTATTGACGCCGAGGTTGTAGGTCTCGGTGACATCGCGATCCTCCCTGGACGTGGTCAGAACGATTACCGGAATCGCCCGCGTGCGCGGATCTGTTTTGATGCGTCGTAGCACCTCAATGCCGTCGATCTTCGGGAGCTTCAGATCCAGGAGGATTATTTTGGGATGGTCCTCAACCCGCCGGCCGACGTAAGCTCCGGTGCCGAATACAAAATCCAACGCCTCGGCGCCGTCGCGAACCACTTCAATTTTATTGCTCAGATTGTTTTCTTTGAGCGCCACGAGAGTCAGCTCCACGTCACTTGGGTTGTCCTCAACTAATAAGATCTCGACCTGTTCGGTCATGTTAGTGGCCTCCTTCTAAAGTAAAGAAAAGTGTTGTGCCTGAATTAACCGCCGATTCGGCCCATATGCGGCCGCCGTGACGGTGAACGATTCGCTGGGCGATCGCGAGTCCCACTCCCGATCCCTCGTATTCTTCGGCGCGATGAAATCGTTGGAAAACGCCGAAGAGTTTGCCGGCGTACTGCATGTCGAATCCCACGCCGTTGTCTTTGACGTAGTAAACCGGCGGGCCGCCGTTGCTTTGACAGCCCACTTCGATGCGCGCAGCTTCCTGGTTGCGGGTGTATTTCACGGCATTGGAAAGCAAATTCATCCAGAGCTGTTTGAGCAGCGCCGGGTCCCCCTGGCAGCGGGGCAGGTCGCCGACGTTGATTTCCAGGTTCCGTCCACGCCGGTCGCCATCCAATTCTCCGAGACATTGCCGCACGGTGTCCGCGGGCATTACCGGATGTTTGCGCAACGGTTGTCCAGCCAATCGTGAAAACGCCAGCATGTCGTCGATCAGCCGCCCCATTTGTTGCGAGTTCTCGCGCACCAGCCGCAGATAGCGCTGGGCGTCGTCGGGCAATTGCGCGGCAAACTTCTCGAGCAGGATGCGCGAAAAGCCGTCGATGCCGCGCAGCGGCGCGCGCAGATCGTGGGAAACCGAGTAGGTAAATGCTTCCAGTTCTTTGTTGGTCGCCTGAAGATCAGCGGTACTTTTTCCCAAAGCCTCTGCCATTTGATCGAAAGTCCGTCCCAGTTCGCCCAGCTCATCGGGCCGGGTGAAATTAAGCCGCTGGCTGAGATCGCCAGTGGCAAAACCGCGCGCTGCGTCACGCATGCGCACGATCGGACGCGTCAGGTAGTGGGCTAACCAGCCACCGATCGCGCCGGCAAGGAGCAGCACGCCAAATATGGTAAACAGGCCGTGCCGCACCGCAGTCGTTATTGGAGCAAAGGCAACCTCGCTGGGCTGGAGCATGAGCACGCCCCAGGGAAGATCCGGCACCGGAGCGAATATAGCCAGATTCTGACGGCCGCCGCTGTCGCTGGCTTCCATCGCGCCGCGTTCGCCTTGTAGCATCCGTTCTACCGCCTTGTTGCGTCCCGAAATGGAGGTCAGGATGCGTTTGGGATCTGCGTGGGCCAGAATAATGCCGCCTCTGCGGAAATCCGCGAGTGCTGTCCGGCTCGACGGCCCGGTTTGAAACTTAGTGATGGCATCGCTCAGTTGAGCCAGGGATATTCCACTGACGAGCACGCCCCGCACGCTACCCTTGTTGTCCACGAAAGGGACGGCATAAGGCAGAGACGGTCGTTGGGTGCCGCGAGAGATCACCGGGATGCCGAGATAGGGCCTGCCGGTCTTCATGACTTCTTGGAAGTAGTCGCGATCCGCCACGGAAATACCGACGATTGCGGGAATATTTCCGGTCGCCCCGATCAATCCATCAGGACTGGCTATGCTGAGGCCAGCCAATTGCGGATTGAGATTAAGAAATGCTTTTAACTCGCCGTTGGCGTCAGCGAATTTCCCAGCTAAAATATTTTCCACCACGCTCGGCCTTAAGGCGAAGCGTTGCAGGCTGGACTCTGCGGACTGGACGTAGCTCGAGGCGAAATCGGCAGCGAGATTAACGGCAGCAATATTACTGGCGACGATCTGATCGCGGAAAGTATCGCGGATCTGGCGCGTCATGACGACGCTGACCGAACCGCCGCCCAGTAACACGATCATCGCAACCAAGCCGACAAGCCTGGTTGATAAGGCGAAACGCGAGTCAATGACCCTGCTCATCAGACCGCGACTGGTTCGGCTGAACAGGACGCCGAAGGCGAGCGTTATGCAAGCTATCGCCGTGGGGAGCGCCATCTCGACACGGACGATCGAGCTGTAAATATCGACGCCGTGCGCGTAGCCGATGAGCACAAGCGAGGAATTTAGTAATGTTGCGCCTGCCAGAAGCTCGCTTGGCCGCCAGCGACGACGACTCTCAACATCGAGCAGCAAAAGGGAAAGACCCAGCAGCAGGAAATTCGCCGCGGTCGAGGGCGCCATACGACCGGGTGAAAAGGGCCCGGCGAGCTGCCGCGGTTCGGTAAAAAATAATTGGTCAATGCCTAAGTCCCATCCCCATAGGTCTTGAGGCAGGGTCAAGAGACCGAGCAGCACCACCACAGACGCGCCGAGCTGTCCTAACCGTCTTCGCCACCCGGCGGTGTTCTGTTGCAAACACGCTAGAGAGAGCGCCGCCAAGATTAAGCCTATCGCGGTGTTCGCCTTCACCGCGCCAAAGCCGGGTATCAGGCGCTTGAGTATCTCAACTTCAAAAACCCAGCCGGACAAAACCAACAAACCGACGAGCATCGGAAAAAAGATTGCAATGCCGGGAAGATTTTCCAACTTAATAGTGTACTGTAACCGCCGCGGCATAAATGAATTCCTCAGCGAGAAGTCCCGGCAGCCGTCTCTCCGCAAGATTTCTCTCGCGTTTGTTCATCGCCTTCTCCAAGCGGAGCTTGCGAATCGAATTGACGCGACAGGATGGCAAAAAAACTGCTCCCTTTGCCGGCGACGCTCTCGACGCCGACCCTGCCGCCCTGGGCCTCGACGATTTTCTTGGTGAGCGCGAGTCCCAGCCCCGTGCCCGGGTATTCCTTGGACGTGCTGGTGTCCAGTTGCTGGAATTCGACGAAAAGCCGTCCGAAGTCGCCGGCCTTGATGCCGATGCCGGTGTCTTTCACTTCGATGCGAAATTGTTTCTCGCCCTCCAGCGCTACGCGCACCGTTATACGGCCGCGGTCCGGAGTGAATTTCACGGCGTTGGAAAGATAGTTGTAGAGCACCTGCTTGAGTTTGCCGGGATCGAGGAAAACGTAGAGAACGGCCGGGTCAACCGCGACGTCGATCTCCAGTCGTTTCTTCGCCGCCATGCCGCGTATGATGTCGCAGGCTTCTCCGACGAGCTTCCGTAACTCCACGGGCTCGGGTTGGAATGCAATCTTGCCGGCGTCGACTTTCGCCAGATCGAGAATATCATTGATGAGTCGAAGCAAATGACTGGCGCTGGATAAAACATCGCCCAGATACTCTTTGTGCGCTTCGGAAACCGGTCCGAGCCTGCCGTCGTGCATCATTTGGGAAAAGCCGATGATGGCGTTTAGCGGAGTTCTCAGCTCGTGCGACATGTTGGCGAGCAATTCGCTCTTCATGCGATTTGCCGCTTCCGCCACGTCGCGCGCGCGCAGCGCCTGCTCCACTTGCTTGCGCTCGGTAATGT
>CAMLCX010000500.1 GCA_946478635.1 uncultured Pseudomonadota bacterium | reverse complement strand
ATCGCTTACTACCGCGGAGCCGGGGCGCTCGCTGACGTCGCGCTGCTATTTCATATTCTGTTCCTGCTGGCGATCCTGGCCGCTTTCAAGGCGGTGCTGACGATGCCCGGTATCGCCGGCATCGTGCTCATCGCCGGTATGGCCGTGGACGCCAACGTGCTGATTAAGGAACGGATTCGCGAGGAACTGCACGCCGGCCGAACGCCCCGTTCCGCCATAGAAGCCGGATTTCAACACGCCATGCCGGCGATCATCGACTCCAACGTCACGACGTTTCTTTCCGGGGTTATTCTCTTTCAGTTCGGTACGGGTCCGATCAAAGGCTTCGCGGTAACGCTCTGCATCGGTATATTGACGACGGTGATCACGGCCGTCTACATGACCCGGATTTACTATGATTACCGGGCAGTCACGGGCAAATTGAAACAAATCAGCATCTGAAGGAAACGTCATGGAACTAATCAAGCCGGGCAGCAAGATACCATTTACCCGCTACCGTTATATTGCCATCGGGATCTCGTCGGTCGTCAATCTGTTGATTCTCGTCTTACTTTTTACCAAAGGGCCGCTGCTCGGCGTCGATTTCGCGGGCGGCACCGTCGCGCAGCTGAAGTTTACCAAGCCGGTATCGATCCCGGAGATTCGGAACGCCTTGGGCGAACTCGGCGCGGGCGACACGGTGATTCAAGATTTCGGTCAAGAAGGATCAAACGAATTTCTCGTGCGTTTGCAGAGAACCTCGGTGCAGCTCGGCGAGCTCGGCGAACAGATCAAGGCAAGGCTTGGCAAACAGTTCGGCAGCGACGGTTTTGAAGTTCGCCGCATCGAGTCGGTGGGGCCGAAGGTCGGCGCCGAACTACGTCAGAAAGGGGCTTGGTCGGTGATCGCGGCGACTGTCATGATGGGGATCTACATCTGGCTTCGTTTTGAGCTCCGTTTTGGTTTGGGCGCGGTGATTGCCTTGGTCCATGACGTTTTGGTCACGATCGGCGCTCTGATTATCGCCAACTACGAATTCGATCTGACTATCGTCGCAGCGCTGCTGACCGTCGTCGGATTTTCTGTCAACGACACAGTTATCGTCTGCGATCGAGTTCGGGAAAACATGCGCAAGATCAAGCGGGACAGCCTCGAGACCATTATCAATACCAGCATCAACGAGACCCTCAGCCGGACTATTATTACCACCGGCACCGCCATTCTCGTGCTCTTGGCGCTTTTTCTTCTCGGCGGGGGAGTGATACGACCGTTTGCATTTGCTCTGTTGGTCGGTTTTTTTTCCGGCGTTTACTCGACGATCTTTATCGCGAGTCCGGTCGTTCTCTTATGGGAGAAGCGGGCGATGGCAAAGAAACAGTGATCAACGATATTTAATTCAGCTAGAAAGCCATTTAGTGCGCTTGACCCTGATGCATGCATTGTCCGCGGCGGTCGGACAACCCAACTATCCTGCCGCTATTTCAGATGCGCAGTGACCTCGCCAAACGCTGGGTGCTGAAACCATTCGACGAAGCGTGCGCTGCGCGTCAGGCCGAGCAATTAGGCATTTCCTCGCTGGTGGCGCGTATCCTCTGTCTGCGCGGTTATGCCGAAGTCGATTCCGCGCGGCGCTATCTCTCTTCGAGCCTGCGCGAAGATTTGCCCTCACCATTCCAAATGATCGATATGGAGCCGGCGGTGCGCCGCTTGATCCAAGCGATTCGCAACCACGAGCAAATCGGCGTCTGGGGCGACTATGACGTCGACGGCACCACCGGCGCTTCCGTGCTGGTGACCTTTCTGCGCGAGCTCGGCGCGGAGCCGATCTACTATGTGCCGCACCGTATCGAAGAAGGCTACGGCCTTAACGTCGACGGGCTGCGTCGGCTGAAAGAACGGGGCGTCGATTTGTTAGTGACGATCGATTGCGGTATCGCCAATGCCCGGGAAGTGGCGGCCGCGCGGCAGTTCGATCTCGACGTGATCATCGTTGATCATCATCAGGTGCCGGAAGAGTTGCCCGCGGCTGTGGCGGTGATCAATCCGCATCGCAAGGATTGTCTGTTTCCCGATAAAGGACTCTGTGCTGCGGGGTTGGCGTTCTATCTCGTCATAGGTTTGCGCGCCAAATTGCGCGACGAGAGTTGGTTTCAAGGCGCGGTGCCCGACCTCCGGCGCTATCTCGATATTGTCACGCTTGGCACGATTGCCGACATGGTGCCGCTCACGGGCGTCAATCGCACGCTGCTGCGCCGCGGTCTTGTCGAGCTGAGCGCGTCTACCCGACCGGGAGTCGTCGCGCTCAAACAGGTCGCGGGCATTCCAGACGGCGCTGTTACTGCCGGGCAAGTGGGCTTTCGTTTGGGCCCGCGCATCAACGCCGCGGGCCGCGTCGATTACGGCATCAAAGTTGTCGAGTTGCTGACGACTCAGTCGAGTGAAGTCGCGCTGCGCATCGCCCAAGAACTGGACGCCCACAACAGCGAACGGCGGGCAGTCGAGGCCGCGGTGCTCGAGCAAGCGCTGGCGCGAGCTAGCGCCGTAATGGACGGCGGCAGTCGCTATTCGCTGGTCGTAGCGGGCGAAGGATGGCATCCCGGTGTGCTCGGTATCGTCGCTGCGCGCATCGTCGAGAAGTACTATCGGCCGACGGTCGTCATCGGTTTCAACGGCCGCGAAGGTAAAGGCTCGGCGCGCAGCATTCGCGGCTTTCACTTAGTCGATGGATTTCGCCGCTGCGCCGAGCATCTGGAAAAGTTCGGCGGTCATGAATACGCCGGCGGCTTGTCGATCACACCAGACAAGCTCGACTGTTTTGCCGAAGCCTTCGAAGCCGTCGCGAGTCAGTTGCTTACAGCCGAAAACCTCCTGCCGCTGTTGGAGGTGGACGGGTCCTTGGATTTTGCCCAAATCGGCCATCCACTGTTGCGCGAGCTGGATATTCTTAAACCTTTTGGCGTTGGCAATCCCGAGCCGCTGTTCATGACTTCCGCCGCCGAGGTTTGTGAGCGCAAAGTTTTTTCCGCCGGCGTGCGCTACCGGCTGCGTCAGGCTGGCCGCGTTATCAGCGGCGTTATCTTCGGCGTTGGCGACGATTATCCAGGCATGCCGGGCGAAAGCATCGATATCGCCTATCGGCTCGGCGAGAATGAGTGGAACGGCACTTCGACCGTGGAGTTAAAAATCGTCGATGTGCGGCCCGCAGCGGCCGTTTCGAGTTTTGTTTCCGGCGTCTCGGGTTGAAAGATTTGCCATCGGGGTCAGACTCGTGGAGGGAATGGGAATGGTTAGAGCGAAATTAGTTGCCATCATGGTGACCGCATGGTTGGTCTCGGTATTGGACGCGCCGTCGTTTGGCGCCGACGCCGGTGGCAAGCCTGAGAAACCGGATGTGATTGTCTCTTACGCACAACCGAGCGGCGCGTTCACGCCGATCTGGGTTGCTTATGAAGCCGGCCTATTCAAGAAATACGGTTTGAACGCAACCTTGCAACTGCTCACGCCCCAAGTTTCCGCTCAGGCCGTCGTGTCGGAAGAGGTGGATTTTTACACCGACGGACCCGACCTGATCAATGCGCGGCTACGCGGCGGACAGGTGAAATATTTCGGCGGCACGATGCAGCAACTGGTATTCGAGATTTGGGCGGCAAAAGAGTTCAAGACGATCCAGGAATTAAAAGGCAAAACGGTGGCCGCGAGCACGCCGCGCGCGGCGCTCGATACCGCGACGCGGGAAGCGCTGAAAAAAAACGGCCTGGCGCCGGACAAGGACGTGCAAATTCTTTACGTCCAGACCGTGCCGGCGATTCTCAGCGCCATCATCGGCGGCAAGACTGCGGCCGGCACGCTCTCGGCGCCGAACACGCTGAAAGCGAAGGAGTCGGGCTTGAACCTTTTGGTCGATATCGGCAAGCTCAATATTCCTGCCTTCCAGGTCGCCTACGGCACCACGGAAAAGTACCTCAAGAATAATCCGAACAATGTTTACGCGTTTC
>CAMLCX010000499.1 GCA_946478635.1 uncultured Pseudomonadota bacterium | reverse complement strand
CTGTCAGAAGGGCACTTGGGTATGGCTTCTCGCTTGCGGTAAATAAATACCTGGCGCGCACCTTGCGCCAATCGAGCGCACTATCGACAGAGACTTGAGTGTGCCCGTGGGATCGCCCCCAGCATGTCGCGGGGGAAGCAAATAAGTCGGGGATCCTGCTCGTGACATTCGTTTTGGTGAACGATAGTCTGTTGTGCTGTTAAAATCGTGGTCCGCTGGAAACCATGCTAAAAAGAATTGAGAGCGTGCGTTGGAGCCCGCTGTTTACGCTAATGCTCATCACTTCAGCTGTTTGCCTTTATCCATAAGTTCTGAAGCTGAAACCCAGACAACATGTTCGACTCTGTCAAAAGCCGATGGCACAGCAGCAAGGGGCAAACTTCCCAGTTCTTTTCCTTTTCCAGGCCTCTGGTCCTGCTGCAGAGCGATGGTTGGGGGCGCGTTGGCGTGCGCGACCGCGAAGGTTATGAGCAGCTCCGAGCAAGCGGAATTTGCCTGGGTCAAAATCCCTACGATTATTACTCGCTGGAGACTTCCGAGGACGTAATTGCCCTGCGGGACATGCTGAAGCGACACCGCGATTCAACCGGCCGTGCGGCTTGCCTAGTGATGAATTTTCTGCTGGCAAACTTGGACTTCCGAAAGATTGCGGGCACCGCATTTGAACACATTCATACGATCCCTCTGAGCCAAGGGCTGCCTGGAGAGTGGAAGCGGCCGGGACTGTTCGAAGCTTACCGTCAGGGCATTGCCGACGACGTCTTTTATCCGGCACTGCTTGGGCTGACTCATTTTTGCCGGCTGGCAGTGGAGCGGGCATTGGCGGTGCCCGGTGATCGTAACAACTTGCTGCACACTTTGTGGAAAGCGGGGACGCCCTACATTTACTGGCGAATGCCCTGGATCGGCTACGAGTACTGCAATCCCGAAAAACCGCAAGCGGGATTTCGTGATGCCGGCACTCAAGTCAGTTTGATCGCCGAAGCAGCGCGGGAGTTCGAAAGAGTTTTCTCCACCGTTCCGTTCTCTGCGTGCGCCCCTGGATATCGTGCGAACGGTGACACTCATCGGGCATGGTCGCAGTGCGGCGTCCGGGTTGCTCAGGACGGCAGCGGCGGCGCTTTGCCTCCCTACATGGACGAATGGGAGATACTGAATCTGCATCGGACGATCGACGTGGAGCCTTTCGAACGCGGTCTTCCTCTGGACAAATATGTGCAGCTGGCGGAACGCTGCTTTGAACGCGGCATCCCCGCCATTATTTCTATGCACTCCATCAACTTCCATTCTTCGCTGAAAGATTTTCGGGGCCCGGCCTTGCGCGTTCTGGATGAACTGCTTTCCGCTTTGGAAGCGAAGCATCCCAATTTGCTGTATGTGCACGACAGGAATTTGTACGAACTCGTGACCCGGGGTAAGTTCAAGGGTCCGCGCGGACCGGTTTCGGTTGATGTCAAACGCTGCGACGAAACGGCCAGATCCATGACCCAGGGAGCCAGTTAGCATGCGGATGCGGGTTTTTCTCAAGACTGGCAGGGCTCGCTACTGGGGTCGCTCTTCCCGCCCCGGACAGCAGCGAACTTCGCGCGGCAAAATCTGGGCGCAGGCCGTGGCCACCGAGTGGCTGCGCCAAAGATGGACGGCAGCAGTTCGCCATTGGTCGAGAGGGTTGCATTGCGCGAGAGCAGGAAGACCGAAAAGACATGCCAGCAAATACAAGGCCGTAAAGGGTACCCTCGCTACCGCCTCCTGTGTGAAACGAGAGGGTTGCTTCCCCGTACGCCCTTGTATTATTATTACGTCGTCATTTGTAGTTGCTTTTGATTAGGGAAGTATTCACCACGGAACGAGATCGATACCCCTCGAACGAGTAAGTCTTCAGGTTGTTCTGGTCTGGATCAAGGTAGTCAAAATCCCGCAAATCGAGCCATTCTCGGTCTGAAGCTCGCTCACTTCTGCGACCGCACCCGAGATGGTTCATCCGCGGTATCCGAACTTTCGGGGGCGAACCATGCCAGCAGACGGCCGTCAAACCTCAGAGCGCAATTCACGGAAAAACGATGCGGATGTCGTCACCGCGGGGAAAATTTTCTCCGATGGCGTGATCGACTTAGTGAGCTCACGAGATGCTTGTAGACCCCGCCTCCTTTTCTGGGACGGGAAACGGGCAAGGGTCGCATCCCGGATTCAACGTGACGGAGTCTGGTATGTTGCTCCCCAGTTGCACCCGAGCATTGGACGGGCCATCCGATTTCCGGGTGACATCAACCGAAGCGGCTCCGCGGTCGAGTTTTTTGCTGACGTTGTGAGCTTGCTTGAAGAATATCTGGCTCTTCCTCGAGAGCTGGCCCAACAAGTGACCCTGTGGGTGGCGAGCACTTGGCTGGCTGACGTGGTGCCGAGCCCACCGGTTCTCCTGATTTCAGGACCACACATGGGCCGCGCCATCGACCTGTTTCAACTGCTTGGATGTGGGTCTCGCCGGGCTTTAAGCCTAACCGGAATCAACCGCGCCGCTCTTGTTGGTTTGCCGATGGACCTCCATCCGTGCCTGCTGATTAACCAGCCCGACTTGTCCCAGGGGATGTCCCGGCTGCTGTGTGCGTGTAATCATCGCGGAGTGAATGTCCCTGGGAAAAGGGGCACGATCCAGGAGTGGGTCGTTTCGAAGGCGATTTTTACCGGTATGGCGCCGAGTCCACGCGCATGGGACGGTGAAGCCCTCTGGATTTCGTTGCCGTCTGCAGCAACTGGTCTTCCGCTCGACCAACAAGCACTGGCCCGACTCGCACAGAATCTACAGGCGAAGTTCTTGGCTTTTCGCCTGGACTGGTTGTACAAGACACGGGAAGGTGGTATCTCGGACGGCGGGTTGTCATTCGCGGAGAGCGAACTTGCTCAAACCCTCTTCGCTTGCGTGCGGCACGAACCGGGTTTGATCGAGATCGTGTCTCCCCTTCTTTGTGGCCTGGTTGAAGACGTAAAGGTGCGCCGAGACCTTGATCCCAACCTCGTCGTTCTCGAGGTGCTCTGGGAACCGGCGCATCAGTTACCTGAGCTCAGCGTCCAGAAAATCACTGAGTACCTGAACCTCAAGGTGCGGATCCGCGGAGGGTCCTACGAGTACTCCGCAGAAGAAGTGGGCTGGATCCTAAAAGGCCATGGGTTCGACCGCCCCCGCAACGGAAGCGGCAAGGTGTTGCGTTTTTCTGGCGATAGTACCCGGCTGCTGCACCGGCTCGTACGAAGATTTGGACTCGATTTACCCGAGCTGCCAGGCTGTGCCGATTGCGCCGGGCCTAATACGATTGTGGCTCAGGAGTCCGTGTAGGAGTGTAGGTTTTGTAGGATTTAGGAGGTTTCACATGCCCACTTATAAGCCGGAGCTCACTCCGAGGGAACAGGGAAAATATCTTTCGATCGCACGGGAGTTAGAGGCCGCGGGGACGAGGGTCGATATTCCCGATGAATGGCGGGAGAACGAACGCTTCCTGCGCATCACGATTGCCGGCTCCCCGGAAAGCTTGATAACCCAGCTCTCTCCTTCGAAGGTTCTGTACGCTTTTCGGGTGAGGTTATTGGCGGAACGCAGCGGAACTGTGCAAGGATTCGAGGTCGAGACATGTTGGGACCAGGGCGTCTTTCCCTGCTACCCCGAGGGTCGAGCTCCTTATCGATTCGCCCCCGGACTCGATTTTGATTTCGACGAAGTCCTGAACCATCGAATCGAGTCTCTCTTGCGCTTCCGGCGCGGAGATGTATGTGAGGGCTGGCTCTTGGCAATGGGTTACAAACCGATCCCGGAGTACGGACACGGCAGGCCGGCGCCCCTTAATATTGTATTGTTCGACCAGTTCTCGCAGCAGCATGCCGAGATTGGTGAGTTTCTTGTTGAGCGATCAGCCAGGACCACCAGATCGGCGGCCCGGCCTAGAACTAGCCTCTTTGCACCGGAGGACACACCCGACGTGAAAGA
>CAMLCX010000498.1 GCA_946478635.1 uncultured Pseudomonadota bacterium | reverse complement strand
AGACACGAGACACGAGACACGAGACACGAGACACGAGACACGAGACACGAGACACAATGAAAACCCCACCCACCATCCTCGTCGTCGACGATCATTCGATCAACCGCAAGCTGATCAAGGCGGTGTTGAGCGATGGGGATTATCGCGTGCTGGAAGCCGCCGATGGCTCGGAAGCACTGGCGAAAGCGCGTATCGAGCTGCCCGATCTCGTGATTACCGATATTCTCATGCCGGCCATGGACGGCTTCGAATTTGTCCGCCAACTGCGGGTCGACAGCTTGACGGCTCAAACCCGCGTGATTTTCTACACGGCAACGTACCTGGAAGACGAAGCGCGGCAACTGGCCAAAGCCTGCGGCGTGTCGCATCTCATTCTCAAGCCCGCCGAGCGGCAGGAAATTCTGGACACGGTTCAGGTGGCGCTCCAACTGAACGAACCGGCGCCTTCCTACAATTTGACCGATTCATTTGACCGCGAGCACCTGCGCCTCATGACGAACAAGCTGGCGCACAAGGTCGATGACCTGGAAGAAACCAATCTTTCCCTGACTCAAGAGGTCGCCCAGCGTAAGCGCGTCGAGCTGGCGCTGCAGGAGAGTCAGGGACAGCTCGAACGCTTGAGCAGCATTCGCGAGGTTTCCAGTGACATCAATTCGGCGGTTGTCCGTATTCGCAATCGCCGCGAATTTTTGCAGGAAGCCAGCAGAGTCGCCGTCGCGCATGGACAGTTCAGCATGGTCGCGATTAGCCTGATCGATTCAGCCACCGGGCAACTTGCACTCGCGGCGTGCGCCGAAGGCGACCCACCGCTCGGGCGAAGCAGTAATACACCCTTGCCGGCCTATAGCCACGCCGTCCCTGAGATTGCCGAAGCAGCCGTGGCGCATCGGCAAGCGGTCATTTGCAACGATATCGAGTCAGAGAAACGGATGGACTCGTGGAAAACTCAAACTCTGGCGCGCGGCCACCGCGCTGCGCTGGCCTTGCCTCTCATGGCGGCACAAACCGTCTTGGGCGCGATCGAGTTTTACGCCGCAAAAACGGGCTTTTTCAACGGAACGGAAATCGGCTTGTTGCAGGATTTGGCGGCGGACCTTGCCTTCGCCCTGCAATACTTCGACAACGAAGCGAAGATCAGCTACCTCGCCTACTACGACAACGTCACCGGGCTGCCTAATCGGGCCTTGTTTTGTGATCGAGTCAGTCAACTCGTGCACGCAAGGCGCAAGGATAAAGCACGCGCGGGGATGATCGTGGTGGATATCGAACGATTCAATATCATCAACGACACCTTTGGCCGCCACGCCGGCGATGCGTTGCTTAGACAGGTGACCGAACGGCTGATCGGCAAAATTACAAACTCCGATTGGCTGGCCAGCATAACAAGAAGCTCATTTGCTATTTGCTTGTCGTCAATCAAGGACGATGCCGACATCGCCCACTTCCTGGAAAACCTGCTGGGCCAGATCGCCGGCGCTTCATTTATCATAGAGGGCGAAGAAGTCCGTGTCGCCCTCAAGGGCGGCGCTTCCGTCTATCCTTTGGACGGCGAACAAGCCGAGAAGCTGCTCAGCAACGCCGAGACGGCGCTGCAAAGAGCCAAATCATCCACTGATCGCTATTTGTTTTTCACCGCGCAAATGAACGCCCGGATGGCGCAGACGCTCACCCTGGAAAACCGCCTGCGCCGGGCGATCGCGAACGATGAATTCATTCTGTACTACCAGCCGATCGTCGACGCACAGTCCAAGCGGATTTTGCGACTCGAAGGGTTGTTGCGTTGGAACGACCCGGAAAAGGGTCTGGTTCCTCCCGCTGGATTTATCCCGGTCCTCGAAGAAAGCGGCCTGATTGTCGATGCCGGCGCATGGGTGTTGCAGCGCGCCGCCGCGGATTATCAAAACTGGGCGCGCCGTGTGGCACAGCCGCCGCGGGTTTCCGTGAACGTCTCGCCGCTTCAGCTTAAAAGCAAAGGCTTCGTCGGCAGCGTCGCAGCCGCCGCGGCGCAATTCCGCGCCGGCGCCCTCGAGCTGGAGATCACCGAAAGCGTCATCATGGAGAATATGGACGAAAACATCCGGATATTGCGCAAACTCAACGAGCTGGGCGTGGACATCCTGATCGACGACTTCGGCACCGGATACTCGTCGCTGAGCTACCTCGCGAAACTGCCGGTCAGCGCGTTGAAAATCGATCGCTCGTTTGTCCATGACATGGAAAAGAATCCAAAAAACATGTCCATCGTCACGGCGATTATCTCCCTGGCGAGCTCTTTGAATCTCAAAGTCATCGCCGAAGGCGTGGAAACCGAGCAGCAGTTACAGATCTTGCAGTCGCTCAACTGCGACGAAATTCAGGGTTACCTCTTCAGTCCGGCTTTGCCGCCGGCGGAGGTGGAGAAGTTTTTTATTTGATTAAAAGACGTATCTCGTCGCTCGTATCTCGCATCTCGTCCGGAAAACGAGATACGTCCTGCGCACGAGATACGATCGACGCAGCGCCAGCCCGTCGACTCATTGTTCAGCCCTCGACAATCTTGTTCCCGCGCTCATCGCCTATTGCGCAAGTTGTTAATTTATATCGGGTTTCTATCTTCGTGGCGACTGACGGCGTGGCTCGGCTTTTGCTCCCCTTGGACATCTCAAGAGCGGCTTATAGCAGCGGCTGGAAAAGCCCGCCAGAGGTTCGCTGCCGGAACGTACCGCAAATGCCTTGGGCCAACGCGCAAGAAGCGTATTTCGTCGCTCGCATCTCGCTTTTCGGAATGCCGAAGGGGAGTGGCGAGCTGGAGTAAAATCGATTGTTGTTTGCTCAATTCGGCGAAAGCCGATCGGATATTGAGCGAAAAGGAGAAAAGTTCATGAAAAAAATAATCTACCTGGTGGCGTTGGCGGCATTTTGTTTGCCGCTGTCGAACGCCCGCGGACAGTCCCGCCGGGCCGCGATCGTCTCGTTTTACAACCGGTCGGACTCGATCTTCGACGGGCTGCTCAAGGGCATGCGTGAACTGGGCTACGTTGAGGGTAAAAACATCGCCTACGAACACTACGAGGCCGACGGCAATATGGAGCTGCTTGGAAAGCTCATTCAGAAGGCGGTGGACTCCAAACCGAACATCATCATCACTTCGACGACGACCTCAACCATACGCGTCGCCAAAGGCACCGAAGGGAGTTCAATTCCGGTGGTCTTTTTAGCCGCCGGTGATCCGCTCCGCTTCGTCAAGAGCTGGCAAAGCTCCGGCAATAATCTCACCGGCATCGCCGATGCCTCCTTCGAGCTGGTCGGCAAAAGAATGGAACACCTGCGAGAGGCCGATCCAAGAATCAAGCGTATCATCCAGTTAAACAACCGCCGGGGCACGAATTACAAGAAGATCCAGGAACTGGCGCGAGACGCCGCCAAGAAACTTCACCTTGAGCTTGTCGAGATCGACATTGACGCCGACAGCGTAGCGGAGGTTAAAGATCATTTGGGCCTGATTACCCGCAAGCAGGGCGACGCGCTGTTCATCCCATCGGACGCGACCGTGGGCAGCGCCGTGCCGATGATCGCCGAGCACGCGATCAAGCAAAGACTGCCGACTACAGGTCCCAAATTCGTCAACGTGAAAGAGGGACTGCTGCTCGCGCTGAGCCAGGATAACGAAGCGTTGGGCAGGCAAGGCGCCGGCCTGGTCGCAAAAGTCTTGAAGGGCGTTCGACCCACTGATCTGCCCATCGAGTTCCCGTTGAAGCTCCTCCTCGGCTTCAATGCCAAAACCGCGCGCGCCATCGATCTGCCGATGCCGCGCGATTTGATGCGCCGTGCTGACGAAGTGCTTAACTAAACCGGCGGCAACCCCCACCTTCATCCTCCCCCGCAACGCGGGGAGGACAGAGGGTAAGGCGCAAGGACACAAAACAAAAAATGTAGGGGCGACCGGCGGTCGCCCTCAGGGAATTACCGCGGAGGCACAGCACGGCAGAGCCGCAACCAAA
>CAMLCX010000497.1 GCA_946478635.1 uncultured Pseudomonadota bacterium | reverse complement strand
CCGCGCACCGAGAGCAAGTGCCGCGGCAGCCGGTCGGTTTGCGCCAACGCCGCGATATCGGCCTTTTTCTTTTCCTCCAGCGCGTCAAAATCGTCGTTGCTGAAGGCCCCGGCCGCCGCTTGTTTAGCAAGCACTGCCTCGACGAGTTTCTCCTGCGTGCGCGCGAAGAAATAACCGACTTCCGTTGCTGCGCTGTCCGGACTAAATCGACCCTTTTCCGTTAATTTCAATCCCTGGCGCTGCATGAATAACTTTGGCAGCAAGTAGCCCGAAGTGGAACCGGCATCTTCGAACACGAAGGTCTTTCCCTTTAAATCTTCCAAGCGCCTAACTCCGCCATCGCGTTTGGTAAAAATGACGCTGTAATATTCAGCCAGCCCGCTTTTCCAACGGCGCAAAAGCAATTTCCCCGCGCCATGGACGGAATTAATAACGTAAGTCGGGTAGGCGCTTTCCATATAGAAATCGACTTTGCGTTGCTCAAGCAGCTTGGCGAGATCAAAGGGCGTCGCCGCGACCACAACTTTCCCCTCGATTTCCGGCCCACTCGCGAGCTTGCGCGCTACATAACGCACGAAGTCCCGGAAATGTTCTTCGATCTCTTGCCGGTGGGTCTCCGAAACCAGCCCCAAAGAAAGCGTTCTCGGTTCCGCGGGTTCGCGCGTCTGCGCCAACGCGTTGGAAACCGCCGTCAAGTTGCACAGGAGCACCGCGACGATGAACCCAAGCTTGAGCAATTTTTTTTCTGTCATCTCCATCCTGCCAAGGTTTCACGACCCCAACGAAAAAGCGCTTGCCCCCTCCTTACAAGAACCGACCACACTCCGCAAGTGCGGTTCTGCGAAGCAGCGCAGCTGCGGAATCCGCACAAACCAAACAGCCCGCGCCTTTTTACGCGGTATGGCGCCGGACGTCTGCCAGTCGGTTGACGCTCTTGTTCGCCGCTTGATAGTATCCGCTCCGAATGCTTTACGAGGTTTCAATGCCAACTCTCCGCAGATTGATGCTCGCCGCAGCACTGTTTTCGGTCGCCGCTTCTCCCCTGCTCGCCAGTGACGAGGCAACCGTTCAAAGCGCCAAAAAGGAAGGGTCCGTTACCGTCTACACCTCGATGACGGTGGATCAGGCGCAAAAGCTCAACGACGCTTTCAAAGCCAAATATCCGTTTCTACAAACCAATATGTTTCGAGCCGTCGGCGAGCGGCTGCTGACAAAAATCATGACCGAAGCCCAGGCCGGAAAGTACGACTTCGATGTCGTCCAGTCGGCCGAAACTCAGGCGTATTTCCTCAAAAAAAGAAATCTGCTCGCGCGCCATATTTCGCCCGAGCTCAAGTTCGTTCAAAAACCCTTCTTCGACCCGGACGGCTATTGGACGGCGGTTTACATGATGCCCAACGTCATCGGCTACAACACGCGCCAGGTCATGCGCCATGAAGTGCCGAAGAGCGATGAAGAGTTGTTGAATCCAAAATGGAAAAGCAGAATCGGCATGGATCATACCAAGCCGGAATGGTTCGCCTGGAAACTCAAACGCATGGGCGAAGAAAAGGGTCTGGCTTACATGAAAAGGCTCGGCGCGCAGGAGTTCAAGCTCTACGCGGGACTCACCATACTCACGAGTTTGCTCGCGGCCGGCGAGTTTCCGTTGGTGTTGAACACCTATCTTCACAACGTCGAAGAGGCCAAGCGCAAGGGCGCGCCGGTCGATTGGGTTGCGCAGGATCCGGTCTTTACCAAATTTCAGCCCATCGGCGTCGGCGCCAAGGCGCCGCATCCGAACGCGGCCAAGCTCTTTGTCGATTTCACGTTGTCCGAGGCAGGACAAAAAATCATCGCTTCCTTCGGCCGCGTGCCGACCCGGCGCGGCGTTTCGACCACCGCAAAAGGCGTCGATAAATTGGACTACGTCATCGACGACATCGGCTCCGGCGATGACTTCAACAAAAACTACGAGATGTTCCGAGCTATCTTTGGCGCGCCAAAAGGATGAACATGCGACCGAAACCTTTGAAATGGCCCAACAACGCTAAGATCGCCGTCAGCTTTTTTGTCGCCTTCGAAGCATTTGATAAATCTTCCCAGTATCGCCGCAGCGAGGGCGGCAAGGCCGACTACGCATCGCTGGCCTACGGCGAGTATGGCGGTAAAGCCGGCATCTGGCGCATTATGGATGTTTTTTCCCGTAATCATGTCAGAGGCACCATCGATACGAACGGCCGGGTTGCCGAAATTTTTCCAGATGCGGTCAAGGAATTACATGCAGCCGGTCACGAGATCGTCGGCCATGGCTGGGTCAACGACACGGCTCTTATCTCTCTGGATCGGCAACAGGAAAGAGACCTGATTGGGCGAACTTTGGACGCGCTCGCTTCAGTGACCGGCAAGCGTCCCATCGGTTGGGTCAGCCCCGGACATCGAATTAGTGAATACACTTTTGAAAATTTCGTTGATGAGGGAATTTACTGGACCGGCGACCTGCCCGGCCCGGACATACCCGAGCACCGGCTGGTTAACGGCAAGCCGCTGGTGATCATGCCCCGGCTGAATTACGCCAACGATCTTTCTCTGATCTTCAACGCGAAAAATCCCGCGCGGGTCTATTTTGAAAGCTTCAAGACGGCTTTTGACTGCTTATATGCCGAGGGCGAGGCCGGCGCGCCCAAGCTCATCGACGCTCTCGTGCATGCGCACATCGGCGGGCGGCCGAACATCATCGGCGTGTTCGAAGAATGCATCCGCTACGCCAAGAGCTTCAAAGACGTCTGGTTCTGCACCAAAGGCGAGATCGCCAAATATTATCTCGACACTTACGTGCAAAAATCATAGAGGAAAGAGCGGAAATGACGACTCACGGAATCACTGAAAAATTTCTCAGCGGGCTCAAATCAAACGAACTTCTGTTAAAACTCACCTGGGAAGAATGGCTCGCCATCCAACCGCCCTACGCCAACCGCGGCTTCACTCTCGCGGATACCACCGTGCGCTATGCCCGGAACGGCTACGAATGGGACATGCACGGCACGTTGTTTTCACCGCAAACCGAGACCGATCCGCGCCGCGCTTTCGTTTTCTTTCACGGCGGCGCGGGCAGCGAAAAGATCATGGACCTGACACCCGACGGACGGCCCGGACTCGCGCGCGCGATTGCCGCGCAAGGTTTCAAAGTTTTGACCCTTACCTATCCGGGCCACTACCCGCCCGGCGGGGTGTGGAAACAGCCCGTCGCCCAAAGAAATCCGATTTATCTCATGGATCGCGATTTGCCGGAGGAGGAGATTCGCGACCGTAACTTGAAATGCACCTTCAATGTCATTCTTCAGGGCGCCGGCCTCCTCACCGATCAAAATCTTGCCGGCCGCGAGATTCTCGCGTTCGGCCATTCCACCGGCGGGCCCATGGCCGCCCATCTGACTCGATTTTCCAAAAAAACCAAAGTCATCGGCATCGTCGGTTTCGGCAGCGGCGGCCCCGACGGCTGGCGCAAAGAGTGGCGCGACCAAACCGGCGTGGAAAAATACGTCGAAAAGCCCATCGACCACGTCGCGCGCCGATCGCCCGATTCATTTAAAGAATCGGGATACATCGATCCGGAAGATCTGACCCCCTGGGGCGGCGCCGACGATTACATTCGCCTCGTGAGCCCGCTGCGCTCGCAGATGAAAACCAGCCTGTGCGACAATCAGCATAACGCCGCCACGGGCATTCTCGACGAGTACGTCAAGCGCACCGGCCTGCCACGCGAGGAATTTTTCGATCATCTTCAAGAACCTGACGCCGATTGGCTAAAGACCATTCGCGTGCTGCTCACCGCCGGCGAAAACGACAAGGGGCATTGGGTCAAGGGCGAGAAACTCGAACATAAGCGCGAAATGTTCATGGGCGCCAAGTATGCCGCGGCAACGCGCGGCGCGCACGTGGTTTTGATCCCACGCTACGGCCATGTGGGTTATGCGGAGCTGCATAACGAAAAAATCGCC
>CAMLCX010000496.1 GCA_946478635.1 uncultured Pseudomonadota bacterium | reverse complement strand
CGAATTAGTTCTAATGAGTCCTAATCGGTCCCAATGGGGGTTTGACAGTGGGCGCGCTAAAAACAAAAGCGGGCACTTAGGACCTAAGCACTCGCTTTCATTGCCTTCTCTTCTAACCAGGCCGAGAGGTCCGCGAGGCTTTTCGCGCCTATTTCATGTCCCATCGGATATTCCCGATAAGTCAGCGGCACACGCAATTCGCGCAGCGTCTCGACGGAGGTTCTCGCGCGGGCGATTTCGATCATCGGATCCTGCATGCCGTGCTGGACCAACGTCGGCAAGGATTGCACGTTACTTTTCACGTTAAGGCGCGACAGTAGTTCTTTCGGCAGCCAGCTGCTGAGCACCGCGAGCGCGGCGAAGCGTTCGGGGTTGGCCAAGGCAAGGCTGTGCGCCATCACGCCGCCTTGACTGAAGCCGAGTACGACCAATTTCTTGAGATCGATGGCATAGGATTTCAAACACTCGTCGAGAAACACCCGGAGCTTTTTCTGCGAACTCAATACCGCTTCGACGTCCGGAGGGCCGCCCATGCTCATGGGATACCAGGCGTAGCCGACGGCGTCCGGGCCGATGGGAGTTTCCAACGGCGCCTGGGGGCAGATCATCATGAACTTTCCGCCGCAGAGAAAGGGCGCGAGGCCGAGCAAGTCGAAGGCGTTGGCGCCGCGGCCGTGCAGCGTCAAAATCGTCGGGTGCGGTCCGTCGCCGATGGGTTGGTAAATGGTGTGTATGAGATTCATCAAATGCAGAAGCTTCTCGTGCGGTCAGGGAGAGACCTCGGCTTTTAGAGGCAGAAGCTTTTCGAGATTTAAATTTCTGGACGCATCAATGATCTCTATTCCCACGATTCGGTTGTCGTCCCCGAAGTCGATGACGATGTCGTCGGAAATGCGTTTGTTAAGAACTTCCTGCTTGCGGTCGTCGAGACGAAGGTAAAGCAGGTCTGTTTTGCTGTTATAAAGAATTTCCATGTCAGCTCTCCCATCTCCCGTAAAACACATAAACGGTCACCGTTACAATAATATCACGTTCGGTGATGTAGAACACTTCGACTCTTTTCTGGTCATAGTAATTTCCTTGCCTGATTCGGTTGAATGGGAAAATCTTTGCCTTTCCCAGCCGGGCATACTTCGCGGGAATCGAGAAGCCGGTCTCGATTACTTCGTTGATTTCTTCTTCCGTTGCTCCTCGCTCCTGTGCGCGTTTTAGCGTGTGGGAATCGATTATTATCTCCATTCACAGACTCCAGACGGCAAGACATTGAAATGCTTCCCAACGGGCCCTCGATGGTTTGGCGATACTAAGCGAATATGGGGCACACTGACAAGCGGCTGTTGAGCCGAGTTGTCGAAGTCTTGGAAGGTCTCCGAAAGGCCTTTTAGGGAAGAACGGAGGCGGAATTTGGTTATTCGCCCAACTGCTCCAGCCGCCTTATCCCCAGCTGCAAAGAAATGGCTACCACGGCGGCGGTCAGCGCCGCAACGATGGCGACGGGCGGCGCGACCAGCAACAAGGTGGGCGCGATCGCGCGGCCCGGGCGCAGCGAGGCGAGCGCAAGTTGATAGATCGGCCAGGCTTCGATCATGACGGTGACACCGATGAAGGCGATACTGACCATCATGCAGACGGCGCCGCCGAAGCTGGTGGGAATCTCCGCGGCGTTGTCGAAATTGAATTTTGGATACATGGCGCCGACGCCGACGCCGATGGCGGCGATGCCGATGGTCATGAAAAATATCGTGACCAGCGAGAGGAACATCATCCAGGACGGCACGCGCAAGAGAAGATTGCTGAGAAACACAAGCACTTCGCCGAGCGCGAGCAGCGGCACGAAATTCAACCAGAACTTGCTCCAGAGCAAGGAGCGCAGGGAGATCGGCGCGGTCTGTAAAATCCAGAAGGCTTTGCCTTCGAGGCTCACGGCGGGAAAGGCGAAACGAATGGCGATGGCGCTCAAGACAAATCCCGCCAGGCCGAGGTTGGCAAAAGAGACGATGGTGCGGATGGTTCCCGCCGGCATGGGCGAGCGGTCGAGGGGCAGCACTTTGAAGTTGTACAGATAGACGATGATCAGCGCGAACAGCAGAAACAACTGTGACCACTGGGTGGTATCGCGGAGAAAGGTCCGGATGTCTTTGAGCATGATGGCGCGGGTGAACTCCGGGAACGGCCGGGTGATCCAATCGAGAGCGTTGTCGAGCCAGGCAAGCTTGCGCCGACCCTGGCGCGACTCCTGGGCCTTCGACCAACCGTCGAGGTAGACGGCGCCGGAGACCCACGAGGTTGCGAGCGGCAGAAACAAAGCGTAGCTCGTGAGCAGGGCAAAAAAGAAAATCGAGTCCGTGTCACGCTTGAACAGCGTGCCGGCGAGAATTTCCGCGGACCAACTGCTGGGCAAGAACGACGACGAGGGCGTCTCCATGACGGACAAAAATTGCATGAAACTGCCGAAGGACTCCGGCTGCACGAGCCGCTCGGGCTGGGAGAAGCGGAACAGAAAATACATGATGAGAAAAGCGAACAAGCCGATGAAGAACAGAATGTCGCGAATCCGCTTCGCCGGCAGAAAATAGACTAGAAGGTGGGTGGCTAAGGTTCCGAGGGATGCCGGGATGATGAGAAATAAGGGCAAGATGAGAGCGACCCAGAGATAGAATTTCCAGCCGCCGCCGAAAACAGATTCGTAGGCGGCGAAGATCGGCACGCTGAAAAACAGCACCATCCAGGACGAGTTGACGGTGGTGTTGATCAGGCGCGCGTAGAAAAACGAGTCCCTCGACACCGGCGTCGAATGGACCAGGTCGAGATCGTGCGCCATAAAATAGGTCGACAGCGACGCCACCAGGTTGCTGAACAGAAGCATGGACAGAAAAGTCAGGAGGATGATCAGCAACAGCTGATAGGCCAACCCGGGACCGAGATCGAAAACGGTCTCGAAATAGCGGAGCACACGGCGGATGATCAGAAAGGTGCCCAGCCAAAAGCCGGCGGCGAGGGCGGCGAGAAGGAGCCGGCGCGGCCACGACCCGCCGCCGCGGAAGAAACTGTTTTTCCACGTTAGCCAGAACGGGAGGAGCAGCAGCGTCGTGGAGGTCATAAGCTTTGTCTTGTCGGCAGGCTTTCCAGTTCCTGCTGGCGCGTCAGTTCCAAAAAAACGCTTTCGAGGTTCGCGTGGTTGCCGGTGGCTTGTTGATGGAGATCGGCCATGGGCGCGCAGGCGATCAAGCGGCCCTTTTGGATGATGCCGATGCGGTGGCAAATTTCCTCGGCGACACCGATGCTATGGGTCGACATGAAAATGGTGGTGCCGTTCCTGGCAAGCTCGGAAAATAGATCCTTGAGCGTGCGCGCGCCCTTGGGGTCCATGCCGACCATCGGTTCGTCAACGATCAGGATACGCGGTTTGTGGACGAGCGACGCGCAGATGACCAGGCGTTGCTTCATGCCATGGGAATAACTTTCGATGAGTTCGTCTCTCCACGGCGTCAGTTCCAGTTGTTCGAGCAGCTCGGCGATGCGACTTTTGAGCCGCGAGGCCTCGATGCCATGCAGCTTGCCGACGAATTCCAAGAACTCGCAGGCGCTCAGCTTCTCATACAGGAACGGCCGATCGGGAATAAAACCGGCGATTGCTTTGGCTTTTTGTGCGTCGGTGACAACGTCATGACCATCGAGCAAGACTTGGCCCGATGTGGCCTTGAGTATCCCCATCATGACGCGGATGGTCGTCGTCTTGCCGGCGCCGTTGGGACCGAGAAAGCCGAAGATCTGTCCCGCGGGCACCTCGAGATTAATTCCGTCGACGGCGGCGACTTTGCCGAAGTGTTTGGTCAAATTGATAAGTTGAATCATTTGAGCAGTGATCAGCGGTCAGAGATCAGTTGTCAGTCCGGGACTTAGCCGGGATTATTCGCAGCAAGCCGGCGATCGAGGCATATCCCCTCCAGAGCGAAGGCAAAGCAGTTGTGCCTTGAAGCGGCCAATGGACGAACT